>JAFGOJ010000208.1 GCA_016926575.1 Anaerolineae bacterium
CCGGCGGGCCAGCCGGACGAGGGGAACGTGGGAGCCAACGGCAGGGTCCAACTGACGATGGGCGTGCCTTCCAGCCCCGGCAGCCACGCGCGATGGAGCATCTCCAATCGAATCTGAAGGTCGGGCAAGGGCGCATCGGCGCGCCAGTGGAGCGCCATCAGGACAGGGTAGCCCTGTTGGAAACGCACCCCGCCCGACTCGACCCCGGCCAATTCGACACAGGCTGTGCCGTCCGGCGCGCAAAACGTGGCGGCGCCGGCGTTGGGGAGGCGGTAGCCGCCCTCGGCCGGGGCATCCGCCGCGACCGTGAGCGTGAACAGGTCGCCCGACGCGCCTTCTCCCGGCAGGAGCGCCGCGCCGCTGCCCAGGTCGACCAGCGACAGCCGCAGCGTGTACGTTCCCGGCGGCGCACCGGGCGGCACCATCAGCCCCGCGTAGTCGACGACGGGCGTGCCGGGTTCTTCTTGAGCGAGCGAGGCAGGGCGCGTGACCTCGCGCCGCCACACGTAGCCGCTCGGGTCGACCAGTTCGAGCGTGAGCTCGACGCCGCTCTCCAGTGAGCGCAGGGGTCGCCAGAACAGTGTCACCCGGAGCGGATCGCCGGCATGCAGCGGTTCGAGTTCGTGGGCCACGCGCTCCAAGCGCAGCGCATCGCCAAAGGTCAGCTCCGGCGAGCGGCCGGGGGCGTCGTCGGCGAGTGGCGGCATATAGAGCGTGAAGCCATCGCCGCGCCAGACGGCGTGGGCGTGGGCATCCAGCCATCCCGCGGCAAAATGCGCCGGGTCGACGCTATCGACCGCGGCGGGGAGCACCCACAGGCGCGCGTGGTAGGCCATCAGCGCGGCAAGCACCTGCTCCGCCTCGCCGGGGTCCAATCGCGGCGGCGCGTAACGCGGCAGCATCGTGACCGGCGGGAAATCGCCCGGCTCATAATATATGAACTGGATGTGCTGCCATGGGCCGTAGAAGAGGACGCCGTCACCCGGGCGGGCGTAGGCGGCCACCGTCTCGACGACTTCACCGTAGCGGGAGCGCACGTAGCTCACCGCGTCGAGCAGGCCACCTCTGGCAAGTGGGTAGGCTGTGCCGAGGGCCAGGAGGAGCACGGTCACCCGCCCCACCCAGCGCCAGGGGAGCCGGAGGGGAGCCGTAGCCAGCGCGCCCCACGCCAACGCCAGCGGCAGGGTCAAGAACAGCACGTACCGCTCGACCGGCGGCTGCGGCAACTGGTAGGCCAGCATCAGAGGGATCGCCGCAGCCAGTGCCAGCCACACGCCGACCACTCTGCGTCGCCAGAGCGCCAGGAGCAAGCCCGCCCCCGCCAACGCCAGCACCTGGTATAACAACTTGTACGGCACTTGCAGGACCGGGCTGAAGACCAACTTCCCCAAAAGACGCAGAAACTGGAACCTCGTCGGGAGGGTCAGGCTGAAGAAGTCGCTCCAGATGCCCTGAGTGGTCGCCTGGAGACCGGGGGCCAGCAGCAACCAGGCCAGGCCCGCTACGGCCGGGAGGCCGTGCGCCGCGCACCACAGCGCCAGCGGCCGCCAGCGCCGAAGCAGGAGCAAGAGCAGCGGCTGGATGAGCATCGGGAGTAGAAGATAGTAATGAGTGAACAGGGAGAGAAAGTGAACGCCGGTCAGCAGAACGATAGCGCTGCGGCGGGGCCATCCATCCCCAGAAACCCAATCGCGCAGGAACAGCCCGCAGGAAAGCGCGGCCCAGGCGATGCACATGCTGTACATACGCGCGTCGCGGACGTAGTAAGCGACGCCGGGCATCGCTGCCAGAAAGAGCGCCGGCAGCACCCCGCGCCCTGCCCCCAGTTCGGTGCGCGTGGTGCGGGCAGCCCAACCGGTGAGGACCAGGGCGACCATGCCCATCCCCACGGAGAAAAGCCGCAGGCTGAACTCGCCGGTGCCCGCCACCACCATCCAGGCGCGAATGAGCAGATAGTAGAGCGGCGGGTGCTCGCGGATGGCGCTGCGCAGGTAGGGAACGATCTCCAACACGGGACGGTGGGCGACAAAGTACGTCGCGGCCTCGTCGAAGGTCAGGTCGCTGGCGTCGAGTTGCCACAGCCAGAGGCACCAGGCTGCCAGCAGGAGCAGCACCCAGGCGACTAGAGCACGCTTCACGGCAGCACCCTCACGCGGGTCAAGATGGCGTGGTTGGTCAACTGCGCGCCCGATTCGGAGATGATGGGCAGATGTGTGATGCCTGTGGTTTCGTTCCACTCGTAAACCACCACGCGCACGTCGTAGACACCCGGCGCGGCGTCGGGCGTGACGGTGAGCGGGTGCAGGTCGACGACCGGTTCGCCCGGCGTCCAGGCAGTCGTCGGCGCGCCGCCGCGCTGAGGCCAGGCGTCATCCTGGGCGGCTTTGTTCTGAGCCGCGTCGACCAGTTGGGTCGAGACGACATAGTTCACATCCATCGACCGCTCGCCCTCCCAGTAGAGGGTCAGGGTGACGGTTTCACCGGTTGCCATCACGCGGGGGCTCAGGTCGTAGCCCGTCAGGCGCATTCGCCCGCCGAAGTCGACGGAGATCGGGTTGGGAACGCTGCCGGGGCGGGGGTGGATGGCGACCCCGCCGAAGCGGACATTGTCGCCCAGGGGGGAGCCGAGCGCGTCGGCGGCCGCTAAGCGGGACATCGTCACGGGGTCGTACAGGCCGATCTCGAATTGGGTCACGTCGGGGGCGTAGGCGGTGGCGGGCACCTGCACCACGGTCCGGTCGGCCCAGCGGAAGCCGGGGTCGAGCCACGTCGTCGAGAGACGACCCAGGCCGGGGAGCGTGTCGCGCTGGGCAACGAGCAGGTCGCCCTCGGCGAGCAGGTGGACGAAGACCGCATAGTCCCGGTCGGTGGGGGCGAGCGCCTCCCAGTAGAGAGTCAGTTCGACCTGCCCTCCGGGCTCGACGGTCTCGGCGCCCAGTGCGTAGCCCAGCAGGCGCATCGCCCCGCCGAAGGTGACGTCCATCGGGTGAGGGATGGCGGCGAGCTGCGCGTCGGTGAGCGGTTCGGGCTGCGCGTAGGCCGGTCGGATCCAGGCGAAGGGCGCGACGGCGGCAAGGACGAAGAGGAGCAAGGCAAAGGCGGCCACGGCCCACTTCCCCCAACGACGCGGGTGCCAGGCTGCCAGCCCCAAGGCCAAGAGGAGCGACCAGACGGAGATGGCGGGGAAGATCAGCCGCCCCTGCGACGACCAGGTGACGCGGGCCCAACCGAGCCAGGGAAGGAAGACACCCAAACCCCAGAGAAGGCAAAGTAGGAATTGCGAGTTGCGAATTGCGAATTGCGAATGATGAGTTAGGAGTTGCGAATTGCGAATTGCAGGTTGCAGGAGGCGAGCGGTCAAAAGGAAAAGGAGGCCGAAGGCGGCGAGGACGGCGATGACGTTGAGCACGGTGTAGGTCCAGGCGGGCATGGGCACGTTGAGGCCGCCGAAGTTGCCCCAGTAACCGGCCATGAAGCTGTACCGTTCGCGCCAGAGCTGGGCCAGGTCGGCCGGGACGTCGCGCGTACCCAAAATCTCGAAGAAGGCGTTGAAGCCGGTCAGGTCGCCGTAGAGGTGGAGATTGCGCACGAACCACCAGCCGGAGATGGCCAGGACGGGGAGCAGCGTGGCCAGGCCGCCGATGAGGAACTCGCGCCACGAGCGGCGGCGCAGCGCGCGCACGGCCACCACCAGCGCGGTGAGCACGGTCAGCGCCAGGGCGCTGGTCTTGGCGAGCACGGCCAGGCCGAGCACGACGCCCAAGGCCAGGTAGGCCGGCAGGGGGAGGGTCGCATCGGTGGGGTGCCAGATGGCACGCCACAGGCCGGTCTGCAGCAGCACGTCCCGCCGCGCCAGCCGCAGCAGGAGGAGCAGCGCGACGTTGGAAAGCAACACGACCAGGTTGTCGTTGTTGACCGCCCCGGAGATGAAGAGGAACATGGGCGTGAAGGCGTGGATGGCGGTCGCGCCCAGGGCGATCCAGGGAGCGTCGGGCAGCACCTCGCGCGTGATCAGGTAGGTCAGCGCCACCGACCCGGCCCCCATCAGCACGGAGAGGAAGCGCACGACGTGGACTGCCAGCACCGTCCCGCGCCATGGGAAGGCCTCCCGCGCCGGATTGTGGACAATCAAGTTGATGTTGCCGTCGGGGGTGGCGACGCCGTTGTCAACCTGGGGGTTGAGGTGGCGCACCTCGGGCATGTCGGACGTGTCGATCCAGGCGGTGGCAGCGGCAGCGATGGCGTAGTAGAGCGGCGGCTGGCTGCCCTCCTGTCGCCACGGGCCGACGTTCGCCGGGTCCTGCACAGGCAAGGTCCAGGTGTCGGCGATGATGTTGACCATGGGGTAATGCCACAACTCGTCGGACATCTCGAAGGGAGGGGCGGAGAGGCTGTAGATGGCGGCGAGGAGAATGAAGAGGGAGCAAATTGCGAGTTGCGAATTGCGAATTGCGAATTGCAAGTCAAGAGCCAACCGTTTATTCTCGGGCATAGGGCATTCCGATTGAAATGGCGTCATTGGGCAGCGGGTTTCCGGCAGCGTCGGTGACGGGCAAACGATCCATTGTCTCCAGGTCGTACAGCCCCACCAGGATGCGATAGTCGCCCGAAGGCGCGCCGGCGGGCAGCGCCAGGTGATGCGGGTCGGGCACCACCTCGCCGGGCAGCCAGTGATCGGTGGGGTGGTATCCGGCCTGGGGTGGACTGTCGTCCTGGGCCGCGACCTGCCCATCCGGGCCGATCAACTGCGCAAAGACGGTGTACGAGCGGTCTACCAACGTCTCAGTTTGCCAGTATAGCACCAGCTCTACGATCTCGCCAGCCGCGCCGGGCGGCGAGAGGTGCACTCCCACCAGGGCAAGGCTGTCGCCCAGACGGTAAAAAACCGGCTGCGCCGTCTGCGGCACGGCAAATGCGCGCGTCACGTCCACGCACAGCGTGCCCAACACCAGCTCGCCGTCCGCAGAGGCCGCGTACAGGGGCATGTCGCCGCCGAGAGCGTAGGGCGAGACGGACACGCGGGTGATGATGCGGTAGCGGTCGCCCGGTTCCCACAGGGTGAGAGCGTCGGGCTGGGGCAGCAGGGCCTGGTCGTCCCCCTCTTCCAGCACGAGGCGCGGCGCGTCGAAACGCCCGTCCACCCGCCAGACCGTTTCGACGTCCACCGCACCGCCGGGGCGCACGCAGTCGGCGGGCATGGCGACCGATTCGAGCGTCAGCCCGCCGAGCCGGCCCACGGGCGCAGCGGGCAGCTCGCCCGCGTAAGGGTCAAGCGGCCGGTCGACGCGCAGCGGGGCGACCCAAACCGAGCCGTGTTCCGGGCCGCCGGGTTCGTAGACCAGCAGTTGGAGGCGGTAGAAATCGCCCGGAGGCGCGCCGGGGAAGAGCGAGAGATTGACCTGCCCCAGCACCAACTCGCCCGGCGGCCAGCGCCCGGCGACGAAGTCGGAACCGCTGATGAGCGCGTCGGCGCGGCCCCACTCGACGCCCGACAGGTCGACCACGCGCGCCGAGACACTGAGATAGTGCGGCAGCAGGCCGGTCGCTTCCCAATAGCAGCCGACCCGCAGCGCCTGGTCACCCGGCAGGCCGGCGGGGAGCGCACAGCCGTGGAGGCGCAGCGGCAGGTCGAGCGAGCTTTCCGCCGGAGCGAGGCCCTGCGGCTGGGACGGCAGGGGCAGCGCGGCCGGATCGATGCGAAAGTGGCGCAGACGCAGATCGACCGGGTCCACGTCCACAGGCTGCTCGTCCCCCACCTGCTCCAGGAGATACGGGGCCAGGCCGGTTGGGTCGACGACGCGCGGGTCCCATTCCAGGAGCCATACGCCGTCCCGCCCCGCCAGCATCTGGCTCAACAGCGGCGCGGTTTCCCGGTAGTGGAGCACGTGGGTGACGTCGAGCAGGCGGTCGTCGGGAAGGGGAACCCAGCCATCCGGCCCGAAGTAGAACTGCCAGACGGGGAAGGCGTGCCCCGGCACGAGAAGCACCACCTCGTCGGGAGCGATGTGCTGCCGGACGTAGTGGGCAGCGGTGCGGAAATCGCTCTTGGCGAAGGCGGGGTTGACATAGAGGTTGTACAGGCTGAGACCATTGCTCAGGGCCAGCCCGGCGATCAGGGCGAAGGCCGCCAGGCGGCGCGGCCAGACGAAGCGCCCGGCGGGCTGAACCAGCGCGCTCAGGCCCGCCCCAACGAGCAGGAAGATCGAGGGAGCCGCGCCGATCAGGTGACGGTGGGAGAACTTGGGCACGTCGCGGAAGAGCCAGGCCATCGCCGCGACGGGGAGAGCGAAGCAGGCCACGGCGAAGAGGAGCGTCCGCCAACCGTGCCGGGGTCGGAGAAGCAGCAGCGCCAGAGCGGAGATGGCGCACGCGGCCGCCCAGACGGCGAGCGCGGCCGGGGTCTCCGCGTCAGACAGCATCTTTGCCGTGGTGAAGCCGCTGAATGCGCCCTGTACGACGGTCGTCCAGCCCATCCGGCCGGGCCAGTAGCCGGTATTCTGTGCGGCGGAGGGCAGTGCCACGGCCAGCCAGGGGAGCCAGGCGAGGAACGCGCCGCCCAAGGCCAGCGCGCCCCGCGTCCACGCTCGGGGGATCATTCGCAGGCCCTCCCCCAGCACGCGTTCATCCTTCGACAAGCTCAGGATGAGCGCGCGCGCGCCGACGACGAGGATCAAGGCGGCGTGAAAGGCAATCAGGAAGAGCGTGGTGAGGTGAGTGTAGAGGGAGAGCGCCTCGAAGGCGGCAAATCCGATCCAGAGGCGCTTGCGGGCGGGGTCTTTCAACGCGCGCACCAGGCAAAGCAGCGCCAGGACGTCGAAGGCAGCTTTGAGCATGTACATCCGCGCGTCCTGGCTGTACCAGATGTAGTAGGGAGCGAGCGCAGCCAGGAACCCGGCCAGGAACCCGGTTCGAGGCGTGTCCAGCTCTCGTCCCAGGCGCACGATGCCGGCAACCAGGAGCGTCCCGGCCCAGGCGGAGAGGAAGCGCGCGGCGAATTCGGTGGGGCCGGTCAGGGCGAGCCACGGCCCGAGCAGCAGGGTGTGGAGAGGGGGGATCAGGTCGGCGACGGAGAACGCCAACTGCTCGCCGAGAGGGAGAGTCGACACGTAGACGCTGTAGCCCTCGTCGTACCAGAAACTCTGGGTCTCCAGGCGGTAGAGGCGGAGCGTCCATGCGAGGAGGAGCGCGGCAGCGGCAAAGAGCGCCCATCTGAGCGTGCGTGGGGCGGGCCAAAGCGAGCGGCGCGGCAAGGCGCGCGACGTCGGTCTACTCTGCAACGACCGTCCTCCCGAACAGCGCCGCGGTCTGGCGGGCGATACGTTCCCAGGTGAACTCGGCGGCCAGGGCCGAAGATCCGGCTTCGAGGCGGGCACGCAGGGCGGGGTCGGCGGCCACACGGGCCACCGCGTCGGCCAGGTCTTCGGGGCTGTGGGGGGAAACCAGCAGCATATTCTGCCCGGCGCGCACCTCCTGCAGCGGCACGACAGGCCGGGTGGTGACGACGGCCCGGCCGTGGATGAGGCAGGCGTGAAGTGTGCCACGACGGAAAGAGACGCCGTCCCGGTAGGGCAGCACGCAGACGTCGGTGGCCAGCAAGCCGGCGGAGACTTTCACCGGACTGGCGTAGTGGGTCCAGTGGACGCGCGATTCGAGGCCGAGGTCGGCGATCAGGCCGTTCACCCGGTCGGCATAGGCGCGGTTGGTGGGGTCGGAGGTGCCCACGCGCCCGCCGACCATCAGCAGGTGGGCGGGGAGGCCGCGTTCGACCAGCAGGGCCAGGGAGCGGATCAGTTCTTCGCCGCCTTTGCTCTCGTTCAAGAAGCCGAAGTAGCCGAGGAGCAGGTCATTGGGGCCAACGCCCCAACGGGCGCGTTCGACGTTCCGGTCGTACCCGGCCGGGGGGACCAGCGGGATATTGCTGCCGATGGGGATCAGGTTCAGGCGCTTGGAGGGTAGCTGCCCTTCGAGCGTGAGATAATCTTCGCGATTGGTGACAATGGTGCCGTCGGCGCGGTGGGCCAGCGCGAGGACGGCGCGCCAGCGGAGGGGACCGGCTTTGGGGAAGAGGTAGGGCACTTTCAAGTCGTGGAAGGTGACGAAGACGGGAGGGCGATTCGACGCGCGTGGCACCCAGTTGATCGCGGGATGCATGGCGTAGGCGGCCGCCTGGTACTGAACATTCAACACGTCGAGCGACAGGGCGCTGGACAGGGCCAGAATCTGCCGCCAGCAGCCCCACTTCCAGTGGGGGATCGAGGGGTGGATGGCGACCCCGGCGGTAACCAGGCTGGGGGCCGGGTGGGAGGTATCGGTCAACACGTGCACCTCGTGGCCGAGGGCGAGCAGAGCTACGCCCAGCTCGCGGGTGAAGTCGCCCACGCCGCCCTGGTCGGGCGGGTATTCGCCTGTGACGATGCCGATGCGCATACTGCCTCTCCTTAGATGAAGTACGAGGATTAGTAACTGCTCAGCTTACGCTTCGCAGTTGCCTTTCCCGCCGCGAAAAGGGGGAGTGGGGGTTTTGCGGGCGGCTTCGCCGCCCGCA
>JAFGOJ010000209.1 GCA_016926575.1 Anaerolineae bacterium
AGTGGCAGGGTCCTCAGACGGCGCGCCGGATATCAACATTTCAGATTCCACACTGCAAGGCAACTCCGCCAGCACAGACGGCGGCGCGGTTTACCTGAGCAACGGAACACTCGATTTTACCGGTTGGTGGAATGTGCGCGACAACACCGCCGGCGGCAATGGCGGCGCGGTCGCCGTGGCCGGGACAGGCGACGTTGATTTTAGTGCGACCAGCGCCGGCAGTTCCATACTCTATAACCAGGCCGGCGGTGATGGCGGTGCGCTATACATACACAACGCTGACACTGTGCAACTCCATTCTACCAGCGGTTATCTGTTGAGTATCGGCGGCAACCAGGCCGGCGGGAACGGTGGCGCGGCTTTTGCCGATGGCGGCGGGTACTTTGACGTGTACGGACGGGTGGTGGCTACAGCCAATGGCGCGGGCGAGAATGGCGGGGGCTTTTACCTGACTGGCGGCTCAAGGGTGTGGCTGGATGATTATGTCAACGATGCCCCGGAACTGCGGGCGAACTCAGCGCAAAACGGCGGGGCGATCTACGCCCAAGACTGCCCGCGCGTCGAGTGTGACGGGGCTGTGTTCGGTGACGACGCTGATAGTAACCACGCCACGACCGGCAGCGGCGGCGCGCTTTACCTGAGCGGCAGTAGCTTCGATGCCGCCAACTGCACTTTCCGCGATAACCAGGCAACGGTCAACGGCGGCGCGATTGCGGCTTACACGTCGACGTTGACGATCTACGCCCAGTATCCGACGTTGCACGCTGTGGCGGAGCGTAGCACACAAGCCATGCTGGCGACAGTGTGCGATCCGCTTACCCAGCAGTGCAGCGCGTTTTATGGCAACGTCGCCGATAGCGACATTAACACCACCGGCTACGGTGGGGCGCTTTACCTCTATGACAGCAAATTGGTCCTAGGTTACACCTATCTGCACCACAACTCAGCCGATCGCGGCGGAGCGATTCATCAAGAAGGCGGCAACCCAACGTCATGGATAAGCAACACGCTCTTCTACAGCAACACGTCCACCAGCGGGATTGGTGCAGGTATTCGCCTGTGGACCGGTGTCATAAGCGCCACCCACACAACTTTCGCCTACAACACCGGCTCCGCTTTTGCGCAGGGCGGTGGCACAGCGTATGTCTTCAACAGCCTGGCCTGGAGCAACACAGCCGGGTTTGTCGGAACGTACGACGCCAGTTCAACCTGCAACATCGACCAGAGCGGCAATGTGGGTGTCAATGTGGATCCAGAATTTATCGCTCCCGGTGCGGGTGAGAATTATCACCTGCGTGGCAGCAGCCCAGCCATTGATGCCTGCGCCACCGGCTTGCCGGTAGACCTGGACAACAAAGCCCGTCCTATCGACGCCCAATATGATATGGGCGCGTATGAGGGAGCAGGAGAGACCTATATCTATCTCCCGTTGGTGCTGCGCGATCACTCTGGTTGATCATTCATGAGCGCGGGCGGGAAGGATGAGCGGCTTCACGGCGTGGGGCAGATCAAAGATGGGGTGGGTGGTGATTTATCGCCTGCCATTCCTGATGTAGTGCGAGTTGTCAACTTGCCTACAAAATTGCGCGTCATTGATGACAATATGTGACATATACCTGACCTATAATTGAGCCGATGACGACATACAGGGCTTTTGCACATTCAAAGGGAAGAACGTGCATTTGCATTACCGGTGCGCGTGAGCATAATCTTAAAGGCGTCGACGTCGAGATCGGCGACGGCCTGACCGTCGTGACCGGTGTGTCGGGGTCGGGCAAGACCTCGCTCGTGTTCGATACGCTCTACCACGAGGCCCGCCGCCGCTTTTTGGAGGTGTTCAATGTTGGCGGTGGGCTGCGGCTTTCCCCGGCCCACGTCGATTCATTGATCGGCGTGGGGCCGGCGGTGGCGGTGGAGCAAAACCTGCTCAACCGCAACCCCAGTTCGACGCTGGCGACCGCCTCCGGCTTGCACCCCTTCCTGCGTCTGCTCTACGCCCGCTTCGGCGAGCGGCGCTGCGCGCATTGTGGCGCGAGTCTCACCGTGCTGACCGAGGACGAGATCGTCGCGCGGGTCACAACGTTGAGCGAGCTTGGCCCACTCGCGCTCTTCGCACCACTGCTGCGCGGCGTGTATGGTAGTCACCGCACATTGCTGCGCCTGTTGACCGGCGAATTCGGCTCAGACGCCCTGCGCGTCGACGGGCAACCGTGGGAGGGCCAACCGCTCGACCCCACCGCGCCGCACACCGTCGAAATCCAGATCGCCCGTTGGGAAGCCACCATCTCACCCATCCAGGTACGGGAAGCGGTACAGTGCGCCTGGGCTTTGGGCGTGGACGCGCTCGGCGTCGAAAACGCGACGTCCACACAGACGCTTACGCGCGCGCCGGTGTGCGCCAACTGCGGAACCTGGTTTTCGACGCTGGAACCGACGCACTTTCACACCTCTTGCCCGCAGTGCCAGGGAACCGGATGCGCCGCGTGCGATAACACCGGCCTGCACCCCGAAGCCGCCGCGACGCGCTGGAACGATCTGCGCCTGCCCGATCTGCTCAGCTTGCCGGTGGAGGATGCGCGTGCAATGTTTACCCGGGCCGACTTGCCCGCCTCTGCCGAACGCTTGCAGGGTGAGATTCTCCGCCGGTTGGAGGCGCTTGACCGCGTGGGCCTGGGTTATCTGAGCCTGGACCGTCCTGCGCCGACCCTCTCACGCGGCGAGTCGCAGCGCGCGCGTCTGGCGGTCATCCTCACCAGCCGCCTTGAGGATATGCTACACGTCCTCGATGAGCCGACCGTGGGCCAGCACCCCGCCGACGTGGCGCGGCTGCTTGCGGCATTCCGCGACTTGCCGGGGCCGGTCGTCTTCGTCGAGCACGACCGCGTGGCCGCTGCTGCCGCTGATCATGCCATCGACCTCGGCCCCGGCGCGGGCGGTGCGGGCGGCGAAGTCGTTTTCGCAGGCACGCCGGCGGAACTCTGGCAGGCCGACACGCACACCGGCCGCTACTTCAGCCTGCGCGAACGGGTGCAGCTTCCCGAAGCGCGGCCCGCGCCGGAGCAGTTCTTGTGGCTGCATGGCGCGCACGTGCGCAACTTGCAGCACATCGACGTCCCCATCGCACTGGGACGGCTCAACGTGATCACCGGCGTCTCCGGTTCCGGCAAGAGCACCCTGGTCGAAGAAGTGCTGACCCCCTCCCTGTCTTCCGCAACCCCCACCGGCTGCCGCGAGATCACACTGACGATTACAGCTACAGAGAACACAGAGAAAAAAACCTCTGTGTCTAGAAGCCTCTTCCCAGTGTTAGTAGATCAAAGTCCGATTGGGCGGAACCCGCGTTCGAATCCGGCGACGTATACCAAGCTGGCCAACACGATCCGCGATTTCTGGGCCGAGCAGACCGGACTTTCACCCTCGCACTTCTCCTTCAACCGGCCCGCAGGCGCATGCCCGACGTGCAAAGGCCTGGGCGCGGTGGAAGTGCCGATGCGCTACCTGCCCTCCACCTGGATTCCGTGCGCCGATTGCGACGCGCAACGCTTCTCCGACGAAGTCCTGGCCGCGACGGTGTCCTTCGGTGAGCGCCGCCTCTCTGTCGCCGACCTGTACGGGTTGAGCATCGGCGAGGTGGCCGATCTGCTGCTGCACGACCCGCGCCTGCCGGAGCGCCAACGCCGGACGGCACGCCCCATCCTGAGCGCCCTGCGCGACATCGGCCTGGACTACCTGCGCCTGGGCCAGCCCTCGCCGACGCTCTCCGGCGGTGAGGCGCAGCGGGTAAAGCTGGCGAAATTTCTGGGGCAGCACAGCCTCTCCGACAGCGTTCTCATCCTCGACGAGCCTTCGACCGGCCTGCATCCCAAGGACATCGCCGGGTTGCTCGTCGTGCTCGACCGGCTGGTGCGCAGCGGGGCAACCATCGTCATCGTTGAACACGACACCGACGTGATCCGCGCCGCCGATTGGGTAATCGACCTGGGCCCGGGGGCCGGGCCGCAGGGAGGGCGGTTGCTGTACGCCGGTCCGCCAGACGGTCTGCTGGAGACTGACAGTTCACTCACCGGACAGGCGCTGCGAGAAGAGGTGTTCGTTCATCCCAATGGAACCGGCATGCAGCGCCAACCCCGCGATCTACAGCCCGTCATCGCCATCCGCAACGCCCGCGCCAACAACCTCAAAGGCGTGGATGTGGACATCCCCAAGGGCAAACTGACCGTCGTCACGGGCGTGTCGGGGTCAGGCAAATCGAGCCTGGTGGGCGACGTGCTGGAGGCGGAGGCGCGGCGCCGATTGCTCGAAAGCCTCTCGATGTACGAGCGCCAGGGACTGCGCGAAGGGCCGGAAGCGCCGGTGGATGCCGTCAGCGGCCTGGGCGTCGTCGTCACCGTCGGATCGACGCGGGGACTGCACGCGCGCAGGGCAACGGTGGGCACGGTAACGGAACTGTCGCACCACCTGGCGATCCTGCTCTCGTGGCTTGGCGAACGGCGTTGCCTCAACTGTGACGCGACTATGGAGCGCCACCAGGACACGTGGCGCTGTCCCCGCTGCGGTGAGACCGCGCCGGTCGCGCCCGCACGCTATTTCCAACCCATCCACTACGCCGCCGCCTGTACGGTCTGTAATGGCGTGGGCACGCTGCGCAACCCCAATCCCGCCAAGGTGATTGTCCACCCGGAGCTGCCCCTGTGCGGCGGGGCGATGCACTCGCCTGGCTTCTTCCCCAAGGGCTACCTGTGCAAGCCGTTCAACGGCGGTTATTACCACGTGCAGGCGCTCGCGATCAAATACGGCTTCGACCCGGCAACGACGCCCTGGGACGCGATGTCGCAGGAAGCGCAGCACGCCTTTCTCTTCGGCGACCCCGTACCAATGCCAGTTCATTATGAGAGCAGAACCGGGCGCACAACACGCGATTATATGGGTGCATTTCCGGGCTTTTTTGGGTGGATCGGCGATTGGGACGTCGGCGGCATGTACACCGACACGGAACTCTGCCCCGGCTGCGTGGGTGGGAAGTTGCGACCTGCATACCTGGCGGTGACACTCGGCGGGCACAACCTGCACGATTTGAGCTCGATGCCGCTCTCGGCACTGTACGACGTCCTCGCGACGTTGCCGTTGGACGCGCCAGGCCGGCCGCCGGACGTGCAGCGGTGGATTGCGCTGAGCCTGGCGAAGTGTCTGCGGCGACTGCGCTTTTTGCTGCGTGTCGGCGTAGGCTATATGCACCTCGACCGGCCCGCGTCCACCGTATCGGCGGGGGAGGCGCAGCGGCTTTCGCTGGCGGGATTGCTCGGTAGCGGGTTAACCTCGCTGACGGTGCTGCTCGACGAGCCGACGCGTGGTCTGCACCCCTCGGAAGTCCGCGCGCTGGTGGATGCGTTGCTTGACCTGCGCGGCGACCAGGAGAGCATCGCAGCAAACACAGTCATCGTTGTTGAGCACGACCCGGAAGTGTTGCGCGCCGCCGATTATCTGATTGACGTCGGCCCTGGTGCGGGCGCGGCAGGCGGGGAGATCGTTGCCCAGGGTGCGCCGGAGGATGTCGCCCAACAGCATACGACGACGGCGCGCTGGCTGCGCGGCGAACGTCGCCCGTTGTGCTTGCCGCGTCATACGCCGGAGGGGTGGATGCGCATCCGTGGCGCGCGGGGCAACAACCTGAAGAACGTCGACGTGGCGCTGCCGCTCGGCGCGTTGGTGGGGTTGTGCGGCGTCTCCGGATCGGGCAAGAGCACGCTGCTGATCGACACGCTGGGGCTGGCGCTCGCGCCGCAAAAGCAGACCACGTCGGTCGCCTACGATAACGTCGAGCCGGGCGCGCACGACGTTATCGAGAACGCGCCAGAGCGGGTGATCGTCGTCGATCAGACCCGGCGCGGCATCACCAGCCCGGCCAATTTCCTCGGTCTCAACGATGTGATCCACACGCTCTACGCCGAGGGCGAGGACGCGCAGGCGCTAGGGCTGGATGCAGACGCCTTGGGGCGACATTGCTCGGCATGCGGCGGAAGCGGCGCGACGCGCATCGACATGGGCTTTCTACCCGACGTGTTCGAGTTGTGCGAAGTCTGCCGTGGCACGGGGTATCGCACCGAGGCGTGGGCGGTGCGCCTGCGCGGTGTGGCCATGCCCGATCTTTTCGGGCTGACCCTTTCCCAGGTATGTGAGCTGTTCGGCGACGTGGACCGTCTAGCCCTGCCGCTGAAGATGGCCCGCGAGGTCGGCCTGGGCTATCTGACGCTGCGCCAGCCCGGCTACGCGCTTTCGGGCGGCGAGGCACAGCGGCTCAAGATCGCGCAGGAGTTGTGCCGCAAGACGAAGAAGGGTGAGCCGACGCTCTACATCCTCGACGAGCCAACGCTCGGCCTGCACCTGGAGGACGTGGCGCAGTTGGTGCGTGTGCTGCACCGTCTTGTGGAAGGCGATAATGGCGTGAGGAACACCGTGTTCGTGGTCGAACATCATCCCCACGTGCTGGTGGCGTGCGATTGGCTGGTGGAACTGGGGCCGGCCGGCGGGCCAGATGGCGGCTACGTGATCGCGGCGGGGACACCTGAGCAAGTTGCCACGGGGAACACGCCGACAGCCCCCTACGTGCGTGAGGTGCTGGCGGAGTCTGTTTTTACCACGAAGACACAAAGACACGAAGTTCCTTTGTAAGTTTTCCTTTGTGTCTTCGTGCCTTTGTGGTTATCGAGAGAGGTGCGATGAATCAGACATCATCTAGCCGGGCGGCGCTGCTGCTGGCGGATCCTTCGCCGTGTTTGCGGCTGCTGGTGCTGCAGGAGCTGTTGGGGTATCCAGACGACGATTCCGAGGTGCAGGAGTTGCTGGCCCTGCGCGAACGCGATCCGCTGGTGCGCGATCTGCTTGACCGCCAGGCGGACGACGGTTCGTGGGAGGCGGACGGGCGGCTCTGGCAAGGCGGGCGGCAGCGGGCGAGCTATCTGGCGCTGATGCGGCTGGGCTACGTGGGTTTCGACGTTGCGCATCCCGCTGTGCGACGCGGCGCGGAGTATCTCTTCTCCCTACAACAGGACGATGGTTCCTGGTCGTTTACGAGCGATGGCACGGAGGGCGGTGAACGTGAAGGCTACGTGATGGTCCCCTTGCAGACGGCGCTGCCGTTGCGCGCGCTGGCGATGTGCGGCTACAGCAGCGACCCCCGCGCCGAACGCGCCTACACATGGTTGCTCTCCAAGCGGCTGGACGACGGCGCGTGGCCCACCGGCATCGCCGGCGGGACAGAGGCGGACGGCGTGTACGGCTACGTCGCCGGATACCGGCGGCTGGCACACTCGCGATGGGGCTGCCGCTCGAATACCACCAGCAGCCTGCTGTGCCTGGCGTATCATCCTGAGTGGCGCACCGGCCCGGAGGCGCGCCGTGCGCTCGACCTGCTCCTGGGACGCGAGACGCGCGAGGCGCAAAACGTAGGCTTGGAAGTGGCCCGGCTGGTGGGCGCGGAACCCACACGCGGCTTCTTCACCTTCTTCGCCCGCTTCGATCTGGCGCTGTTGCTCGATCTCTGCTGGCGGATCGGCGCGACGACGGATGACGCGCGCGTGGCCGATCTGGTGGCGTTCGTGACCGGGCTGCGCGGCGAGTATGGCCTGTGGCCCTACCTGGCGCAACCACAGGTTTCGCGCTGGGTCACGTTCGACCTTCTCCGGTCACTGACCAGGCTCCAGGCCAGGGGGGATTGGATGGGGGATGAGCCACGCACACCGTTTCAGCCGTATCCAACACGGCGCAAACGCTTCTAGAGTTCTGTAAAACCCTAACCATCCTGTTGCTGATGGGCAACCTGGTCTTCAGCACCATGCTGGTGCTGATGTCCTTCTTTTGGTGGTATCGGCGGCATTCTGCCCGATACGATCGACTTTAAATTTGCACGGTATTGACACTCCGCCGACTAGCAAGACGGTGATATGCTAGGTGAAGGGTGAGCCGGTGTCG
>JAFGOJ010000210.1 GCA_016926575.1 Anaerolineae bacterium
CGCCAAGAAGGGCGTCATCACGCTGTTGATCCCACAAGATGGGGAATACATCAAAATCATCGCCGAGGATCAAGGCCCCGGCATCCAACACCTCGATCTGGTCATGTCTGGGGGCTACACCTCCTCACAGGGCCTGGGGTTGGGAGTTTCGGGTTCCAAGCGGCTGGTGGACGAATTCGACATCGAGACTGCGCCCGGCCAGGGCACCCGGATCACCGCAGTGAAGCAGCGGCGGTAGACAAGTTCGGAGAAACTCGTATGGTCGTCGATTTGGAAGGTAAGACACACGTGCGCATCGAAAGGGATACCGACGTCGTGCTCGCCTGCCAGAAAGGGCGCATCCTGGCAGAAGCGTCCGGCTTTTCCGGCAACGACCAGGCCGTCATCATCGTCGCCATCTCCGAAATCGCGCGCAACATCCTGGAGCACGCCGGGAAGGGAACGCTCACCCTCAGCCCGCTGCGCGCCGACAGGCGGTGCGGCATCGAAGTGACGGCGGAGGACGACGGCCCCGGCATCCCCGACGTCAACCGCGCCCTGCAAGACGGCTATTCGACCGGCGCGGGCCTGGGCATCGGCCTGCCGGGAGCCAAACGGCTGATGGATGAGTTCGACCTCGTGTCGGAAGTTGGCAACGGGACGAAAGTGGTCATGAAGAAATGGCAGGCATAGCAACACACACCGCCCCTCTGCTCGATTGGAGCGTCGCCAGCCAGGCCAAGCCTGGATTCAGCGAGTCGGGGGATCAATATTGGGCGAAACTCTTGCCCGGCACGGCACAGGTGGCCGTCATCGACGGGCTGGGGCACGGCGACAAGGCGGCCGAGGTGGCCCGGGCCGCCATCGACACGTTGGACGAACACGCCGGCGAGCCGGTCGTCGCGCTGCTCGAACGGTGCCACCGCGCGCTGTTGAAGACCCGCCGGGGGGCCGTGATGAGTCTGGCCGCGTTCGACGGACATGCGGGCACTGTGACCTGGGTGGGGATAGGGAACGTGCGCGGGGTGCTGCTGCGCGCAAACCCCGGCGCGGAACGCCCGCGCGAATCGCTGCTCCTGCGCGGCGGCATCGTCGGGTACCAGATTCCCACACCGCGCCCGGTGGTGCTGCCCATCGCCCCCGGCGATACGTTGATCTTCGCCACCGACGGCATCCGCAGCGGGTTCGTAGAGGAGCTGAACGCACACGACACCCCCCAGGCCATCGCCGACCGCATCTTCGAGGCCTTCGGCCGGGGCACAGACGACGCTCTCGTATTGGTGGCGCGTTACAATGGGGCGAATGGGTCCCCAGGGGAGGCCGGATGAAACTACGCCGTTCGTACAGCCAGCAAGAAGTGGCGCGCGTGTTGCGACGCATCAGGACCGTCGAGACGCCGCAGCGGCGCGAACTCGATTGGGACGAAGTGTACCAGCGCCTGACCGACACGCGAAACGCGCTGTCAGAGACGACCCAGGTCGATCCCGAAGAACTCGAACGCATCTGGGCGCACAACGCCGCGCAGGTCGCCGCCGCAGTCACGCAAGAGGACGTGGGGGACGTGCTCGACCTGTTGTTGGTCACATTGGGGCGCGAGACCTACGGCATCGACGTGAGCCACATCTTCAAGATCGAACCCGCCGATAAGATCACCCCGGTGCCGCGCGTGCCGGATTGGGTAAGCGGCGTGGTCAACCTGCGCGGGCGCATCCTCTCCGTGGTGGACCTGCGCCGGTTCTTCAACCTGCCGGACAAAACGTCCATCGGCAACCCGGCTCCGTCCGAATCGACGGCAGACATGCGCTACCTGGTCGTTGTCGAAACCGCCGATATGGAAGTCGCGCTGCTGGCCGATTCGGTGCTGGACGTCAAATCGCTGCCCGCTAACGCCATTCAAGACACGAGCGGCGTCGTCCGCGGCATCCCCTCCGAATACGTGCACGGGGTGCTGAACGTCGCCAATGCGCCAACACAGAACGGCGGCACGGACATGGTCGTCGTATTGGACCTGCCGACATTGTTAGCCGATGATCGATTGGTCATCCACGAAGAAATTGCGTGATGGAGGTAGTCATGTTAAGAAAAATGAAATTACAGTGGAGAACGGTGCTATTCATCTCCGTGACCGGGTTGCTGGTCGTATCGGCCATCGGCGTGGCGCTCTACTTCCTGATGGCGGGCATCGTCCAGGATCAGGTCGAAGCCCGCATGCTCTCTGAGGCGCAGTCGATCGCCAACAACGTCGACGCCCACTTCAGCCGAATCGCCCAGATTCCCATCACCGTATCCGAGATGGACGGCGCGCTGATCGAAGACCCCGATCACGCCGATCTGATTTTGGCGCAGATGCACGCCGTGTTGGAGGATGACCCCGACATCCTGAACACGTACACTGCCTACGAGCAGGGTCTCATCAACGGGCGGGACTACACCATCCTGGCCTGGATGTACGACGAGAACCGGCAAGACATCTCTCTCATGACGTTCAACTTCCCAGACGACGCGTGGTACGACCCCAGCGAGCCGATCTACGAGTATTTCACCGACGACTCCTGGTACGCGTTGGCCGTGCGCGAGCGGGAGTTCGTCTGGGGACCGCCCTACTACGACACGGGCGGCACGAACCAGTTCATCGTCTCTGCCGTCAGCCCCACCTATCACGACGGGCGGATCGTGGGCGTGGCGGGCGTCGACGTCACGTTCGAGCGGCTGAACCAGATTCTGGCCGACGTGCGGCTCGGCGAGACGGGGTACGCCTTCGTGGTGAACGCCGACACCACCTACATCGCCCATCCCACCAGCCCACAGGACGCCCTGGACGGCCGCACCTTGTTCGACGTCGCGGCCGAAACCGGAGACGAATCGCGGCTCTTGATCGCCCAAGACATCGCCGCGGGGCGCTCAGGGTTCAACACGGCGGTCAACCCGCGCACCTACACGACCGACTGGTTCGCCTACGTGCCCATCGAATCGACCGGCTGGTGGCTGGTGCTGAGCGCACCGGTCGACGAGCTGATGGCCGACGTGAACCGCGTCGGCGGGCTGGTGATCGGCGTGACGCTGGCCGGCATCCTGGTCATGGCCGGCGTAGCCTACGCCATCGCCCGCTCCTTGACCCGACCGGTCAGCCAACTGGCCGCTATCGCCCAGACCGTCGCCGGTGGCAATCTGAACGTCCACGTTCCGGTCGAATCGGAAGACGAGGTCGGCGTACTGGGCGCCGCGTTCAACGACATGCTCGCCCGCCTGCGCGACATGCTCCAGAGCGAGCAGGAACAGCGCGAACGCCTGGAACGGACAGTGACCCAGTACAGCACGTTCATGGAAAAAGTGGGCAACGGCAACCTGTCTCTCCAACTCGATCTCAAAGGAGACGCGCGCGGCGCAAACGACCCGTTGGTCGTGCTCGGCCACCGTTTGAACGCCATGACCGCTTCCCTGCGCGAGCTGATCAACCAGGTCCGCACGGCGGCCAACAGCCTGAGCACCGCGGCCACCGAGATTCTCACCGCCACCACCCAACAGGCCGCCGGAGCCACCGAACAGTCGGCGGCCATCTCGCAGACCACCACCACCGTCGACGAAGTGCGCGCCATCTCCGAGCAGACCATCGAGCGCACACAGGAAGTCACCGACAGCGCCCAACGCACCATCGCCGTCTCCCGTGCGGGGCAGGAGACCGTTCACAAATCCATCGACAGTATGACGCAGATCAAGGAGCGCGTCGAGGGCATCGCCGAGAACATCCTGGCCCTCTCCGAGCAGACCCAACAGATCGGCGAAATCATCGCCTCGGTCAACGAAATCGCCACGCAGTCGAACATGCTGGCGCTGAACGCCTCCGTCGAGGCCGCCCGCGCCGGCGAGCACGGCAAGGGCTTCGCCGTCGTC
>JAFGOJ010000211.1 GCA_016926575.1 Anaerolineae bacterium
CCGCAAATGGGTTCCGGTCAACGGGGCGACGCATGCGTCGCCCCTACAGGCGATTTTCGTTCATCGGCGGCGAGCACCAGATCATGGCCTCTGCTTAGAAAATCACCGCTTGCGCCGGTCGAGTAGCCCGGCGAAGCCGGGCGTATCGAGACCCAGCAGCCGACGCGCCCTGGTCTCGGTACGCCGCTCGCTGGCACTCGCGGCTACTCGGCCGACGGGCGCAGGTACGAATCGCCCCTACTCCGGGTTGGCCAGCGGGCTGGTGATGCCTGCCGGCAGGCCTTTCGGCTTGGGCGTGCGGGGTATCCGCCGGGCGCTCTCCTGGGCCAGCGCGCCAATGCGCTGCATCAGGTTCTCCGACGCGTCTTGCACGTAGTCGCGGTCATTGACGTCGCCCTTAAAGACCATGGGCTGACCCACGGTGATGGCATACGGCCCGCGTAAATACCAGCGGGCAACGTCGTTGAAGTCCTCGTTCCCGATGGGGCGGTATAAGATACGCTTGTCGTCCATGTGAACGCCGATGGGCACGATGGGCACGCCCGCATTGAGCGCCAGGCGCACGGCTCCGGTGCGAGGTTTGTTATCCTCATCCTTCAGGCGACCGACGGCACCCTCGGGAAAGATGCCGACTGTGTGCCTGGCCTTGAGCACGCGCAGCGCCTGGTCGAACGCCGCCCGCCCCTTCTCACGCGCCACCTGGATGTGCCCTGCCAAATGCAAGTACTGCCCGAAACCGGGCACATTGAAGGCCAGCTCGGTGATGAGGATGCTCATGCGCTCGCGGGTCAGCGTCAACATCACGAAGGGATCGATCGTGGTCGGGTGGTTGGAAGCGAGGATTTTCGGCCCCTTGGGAAGCGGCGCGTGGCGCACGACGTCCGGGTGGAACATCAACCGGGAATACAGGGCGACAATGTCCCGCCCGGCGCGATAGATCACCTCTTGCGAGGTAGTGCGCAGTTTCTCTCTCATACTCATAGTTTCCCCTTGACTTTGCGGAATGATTTCTGTTAATAATAACACCGGTTACCTCCTGGCGGTTCGGCGGAGGGTATGTCCCGCCGATCTGTTACGCGAACAGCATACCACGCCAGAGGGTGTACTGTCATCCGCAGAACGATACATCCGGAGGTGTATTTTGGGGGTGTAGATGGGGGTTATGCCAGGCGTAGGCTTGGCTCCACGTCCAAATCCCATCCGGCACGTTCGCCAGCCAGAAAGCGAAACGTGCCGCACGCCGCGACCATGGCGGCGTTATCGGTGCAGAGGAAGATTGGTGGACTATAGACCGGTACCGGCGACCGTGCGCGGACCGTTTCCCGCAGTGCCCGGTTGGCAGAGACGCCGCCGCTGAGCAGGATCGCGCCGGCTCCGAAGACCTTCGCCGCGGTGACCGTCTTTTCCGCCAGCACGTCCACGACCGCTTCCTGGAACGAGGCAGCAAGATCGGCGGCCAGACGGCCCTGGGGGTGACCGCCGTATTGCTCGACGACCCGCGCGACGGCGGTCTTGATCCCGCTGAAGCTGAAGTCGTAGGTCCCTTTCATCCAGGAGCGGGGCAGGTCGAAAACCGGGCTACCCTCGCGGGCGGCCTTTTCGATGGCCGGCCCGCCCGGGTAACCCAATCCCAACAGCCGGCCTACCTTGTCGAAGGCTTCGCCGGCGGCGTCGTCCTGCGTACCCCCGAGGTAGACGTAGTCACCGTGATCGTGAATCTGCACCAGCTCGGTGTGGCCGCCGGAGACGATCAAGACCAACAAGGGGAATTCCAGGCCCGCCGGGGCGGCTCCCTCGGCGGCGACCTTCAGCCAGTGGGCGTAGACGTGCGCTTCCAGATGGTTCACCGGCACCAGCGGCAGCCCGCGCCCCAGGGCCAGCCCTTTGGCCAGGTTGACCCCCACCAGCAGCGATCCGACCAGGCCGGGACCGTAGGTGACGGCGATGGCGTCCAGGTCGTTCCAGCCCAGATGCGCCTGCTCCATAGCCTCCGCAACGACGGGCACGATGGCTTCGACGTGGGCGCGGGACGCCATCTCGGGGAAAATGCCGCCGTACTGCGCGTGCATCTCCACCTGCGAGGCGACGACGTTGGAGAGAATGCGGCGACCGTCGGCCACCACAGCCGCCGCCGTCTCGTCACAGGATGTTTCGATACCTAAGATTCGTATTTCGGACATGGTTTACAGGATGCAAGATGCAGGACTCAAGAATGTTGCTTCTTGCTTCCTGCTTCTTGCTTCCTGCCTCTTACTACTCCATCTCAACCACTAACTCATACGGCAGATCGGTGAGGTTGTGGACCGCACCGTTCTCGTCCACCCACACCACGTCTTCGATGCGCACGCCGAAGCCACGGCTGGGGTAGTAGAGGCCCGGCTCGACGGTGAAGACGTGCCCCGGCTGGACAGTGCGCTGGTTGTTGGACAGTCCGGAGAAAAATGGCTCCTCGTGAATGGCGAGCCCCAGACCATGGCCGACAGAGTGAACATACCCTTCGTCGGTCTTTTCGTCGACGTCGATGGTAGGATGCCCTCGTTCCTTGAAGAAGTCGCACGTCAACTGCTGCAAGTCGCGGGTGAGCTTGCCCACCTCTGTCGCGGCGATGACGGCGTCGACGCAGGCTTTGACCTCCCAGTAGACCTTTTCCACTTCGGGCGGGGCGTACCCCAGGCAGAACGTGCGCGTGCAGTCGAAGAAGTAGCCGCCCACGCGGCGGGGGTAGATGTCGTAGACAATACTCTGGCCCAGGCGGATGGGGTCGTCGGGATTGCCTGCGTTATGAGGCACACCGGCATCTCGCCCGATGGCAAAGATGAGGCCTTCGGGGTCTTCCAGCCGCCGCTCGGCCATCAGGTGGTTGATGTGCTGCTTGACCCGCCCGATGGTCAGCGGCGAGCCATCCTCGGTGACCAATGTCTCGTCTTCGACGCGGTGGCGGCGCAGAAACGCGATCGTCTCCCGCACGACTTCGCACGTCAGCCGCCCGGATTCTCTGATCATTGCCACCTCGGCCGCATCCTTCGTGCCGCGCGCGACCTCGATCAGGCTCTGGGTCAATTCACCGCAGACTTCGACGTGGGGCAAGGCGTCTCCCAGGGCTTTTAGAAAGACGTAGGCCGCGCCGGCGTCGTCCATACCATAGAACCCGACCCGCCCTTCGACGCCCAGGTCATCGAACAGCCGGCGGTAGAACTCGACATGAGCGGCCAGGAAATCCCCTTTCTCCTTCATAATTGCCGCCAGGTTGTACGTGCTGCGGTTGATGAGCTGCAACCCGGTGGCGACGGCTTCATCCCGCTCGATGGGGGAGTGGACAAAGTACGGTTCTTCGCCGCGCTTCTTGATCACGTCGCCATTGCTGACGTTCGCGCCGTTGAGCATGTAGATCAGCGACGGGTTGCCATACGTGTTGCCGGAGATGACGGCAGCGTCAAGTCCACGCTCTTCCATAAGCCGATCCAAGTCTTGTTTCATACGTGTATACCTCCTGTTTCGAAAATAGACCGTCTCGATGTAGGGCGGGTTTCTCACCCGCCGACCCTCGGTTACCAAGACTGGTAGGGGTCGGTCTGAGACCGACCCCTACCAACCGGCCTCTCGTTCCGCCCGGTCTCCTGACGGGGCGGAACGGCAGGGCAGGAGACCCACAACTGCCAGGCGCACAGCCTGAGCAGTTACCCCGGCAAGAGCAATTCCCGCGCCTCCGGCGCATAGGTGTCGATCATGCTCGGCGTGATCGCGTTGGCCTGGCAGATGTCGCGATAGAGGTAGGCGGACGGGCGCGGGGTGCGCTCCTGGGTCTCCAGACTGAGCGAGATCAAACCAAAGCGCATCGTCCACCCTTCGGCCCACTCGAAGTTGTCCACCAACGTCCAATGATAGTACCCCATCACCGGCACGCACTCTTGAATCACCTTCCAGACCTGATACAGGTGAGTCAGCAGCGCGCGCGGGCGCTGGTCGTCGTCGGCATCGGGGAGGCCGTTTTCGGTAATGTAAATGGGCAAGCCAAAGCGGCTCAAGCGCTTCAGGCTGCGGGCAATACCTTGCGGGTAAAATTCGCCATACCCCCCATCGAGCAGTTCCGCGCCCGGTTGATGGAACTTGCGCGCGAACAACTCGCCGGCTGCCTGCGCGTCGAATGCAACCACGTCGCGCGTGTAGTAATTCAACCCGATCCAGTCCAGCGTCTTCCGTAGCCGCCACGCCGGCCCGAAACCCAACGGCAACATCCACCAGCCCCGCACCACCGAATCGGTAAAAACGCAGTTGAAGCTGCGATGCTGCATCCCGGCCGCCCAGCAATCCAGCGGCGAACGTGGGTTGGCCGGATCGAAAATGTGCTCGTGGTGGGCAAACCCCACCCGCGCCTCGGGCTGGAGCACGTGGATGCGCCGGTACGCCGCGGCGTGAGCGCGCAGCAAGTTGCGCGCCACTTGCATCGCCAGCCGCAGCGACTGCTTCCCCGGCGGAAAGATGCCCCGCACGTACGCCAGGGCCGTCATCACGTTCGGCTCGTTGATCGTGCACCACAGGTCGCAGAACTCCCCCAGTGCTTCGACCACGCGGGCGACGTACCGGTTGAAGAAGTGCACCACGCGCCGGTTCTCCCAACCGCCTATCTCCACCAGCCACAGCGGGGTGGTGAAGTGATGGAGCGTGACCATCGGTTCGATGCCGCGCTCGCGCAGAGCCTGGAGCATCGTGCGGTACCGCTCCAACGCCGCGTCGTCGAAATAGCCCTCGCGCGGTTCGATGCGCGACCACTCCACCGAAAGCCGGTGCGCGTTCTGCCCCAGCGCCGCCGCCCGGTCGAAGTCCTCCTCGGCTTGCTCCCACCAGTTACAAGAGGGCTGGGAGCGATGCCCCTCCTTGATCCGGCCATCCTGTTGTTCCCACAGCCACCAGTCGTTGTTTTCGTTCGATCCCTCGACCTGGTGAGCGGCGGTCGCTGTGCCCCACTTGAAATCGGGCGGGAAGTGAAAGGTTGCTTCAGGCATACGTGCTATTCCGAGATATCCACGTCGCGGCCAGGTCGTGGGCCACGGCGCGGAAGTTTCCCCAACTGCCCCACGTCTCCGGCACGGCGCGCAGTTGCGCCGCCACCCGTCCCAACGCTGCGATCTCCACCCAGCGATACCCTTCGATGCGCTCGTTGGGATCACACAGATGCGCCTCTCCCTCCACGTCTGCCAGAACCAGCCACGAATGGAAATCGATGCGCGCGTCACCGTTCCAGAACGTGTAGCCAATCGAGCCCAACGGCCAATTCTGTTGAATGGAGAGCCCGGTCTCTTCGGCGGTTTCGCGCGCTGCGGCTGCCATCACCGGTTCGTCCCCCTGGATGCCGCCGCTGGGCAGGCGGTACACGTCCTGCGGGTAGAAGGTCTTGGTATGGAGCAGCACCTGGTCGCCGGAGCGACGCAGCAGAAGGATCACTTCCCCCATCCGTTCCCGTTTCACTGCCTGCGCCATGTCTTCGAAAAAGCCAGAGTCGGCCGGCAGGTCGTGATGGACGTGCGGCAGCGCTCCGAACCGGGCCGCCAACGCGGCGCGTTGACGTGCGAGCGCCGCTTCCAGATGCAACGTCACGGGGTCACCCCCAGCGCCTCGATGTTCCACAGTTCGCTCGGCTCCGTGGGGTCGAGGAAGAAGCTGACCACGTTGGGCCGGGCGATGGCAACGCGCACCCACCAAAACAGCGGCACGTCGGGCACGTATTGGGTGAACAGCTCCTGAGCCTCCGCGTGGTAGCGTTCGTACTCGCGCATGCCAGGCAACGCCGCCAACGCAGCCCGGCAGGCACCGTCGTACTCGTCCAAAGAGAACCCGGTCGCGTTGAAACGCCCCCAATCCATCTCGTCGGGGATCTGCTCGCTCAGATAGAGATCGCAGGGCGGTTCGACCTCGTTGAACCAGTGGAACAGGGCCAGATCGAACTGCCGCCCCAGCAGCGGGCCTTGCGGGCCGTCGGCCAGGAACTCCGCCAGGGGGACGTACACCAGTTCGGTCTGAATCTTGCAGTCGGCCAGGTTCGAGCGCACGATGCGGGCGATGGCGTCTTGCTGCGGCTCCTCAGAGACCAGCATCAATTCCACCTCGAAGAGGGTGCCGTCGCGCACGCCGTCCACGTCCTCAGCTTCCAGCACGCCATCCTCGTCCGCATCGACCCAGCCGGCCTGGGCCAGCAGGGCCAGCCCGGCCTCCGGGTCGTATTCCCAGCGTGAGATGCGGCTCTCGGCGTAGAGGGGGTGCGCCTGCGAGACGTAGCTGTGGGCCACTTCGCCCAGCCCGTAGGTCAATTCGTCGACCAACGCCTGGCGGTCGATGCAGTGGGCGATGGCCTGGCGCACCTGCGCGTCTCCGAAGAAGTCAGGGCGGGTCACACCCGCCGCCGGCTCGATACCGAACGCCAGGTGCTCCCACACCTCGCTGGTCGACGTCGCCAGGGTGAGCAAGCCCTCCTCTTGCGCGGCGATCAGCAGGGGCATCAGCTCGCCCAGCTCGCCGTGCAGCCGGCCGAGCTGGCCGTCGCCGATCAAGCCCACGTCGCACTGGCCGGAGAGGAACATAGCCACCAGGCCGGGCACGTCTGGCGCGAAACGGAACTCCAGCCGGTCGACGACGGGCAGCCCTTCGTCGGCGCGGAAGTACAGCGGATTGGCCTCCAGGCTGATGTGGCTGCCTTCCACCCATTCGGTCACCACGAACGGCCCCCATCCCAACGGCTGGAGCGTACTCTCCGGCCGGGTCAACAAGTCGGCGGGCGTATAGCCCAATTCCTCGCGCCACAGGTGGCGCGGCAGCGGGCTGAAGAAGTTCAGGAAGTACAGATCGTCCACGTACCCCGGCACGCCCGTCCACACCACGGTGTTGGGGCCGGCCGAGGCGTAGGAGGCAGTATTGTCGCACACGTCCCGAATGGAAGGCGCGGCCGGCGTGTCGGGGTCGCAGGCCATGTCGAAGCTGTAGACGGAATCGGCAGCCGTCACCGGCTCCCCGTCGGACCAGACGACCCCTTCGAGAATCTGCCAGGTGGCGACCATCTGCTCGATCTCGAGCGGGGTGCCGTTGAAGGTGGCCACACAGTCGGGGTTGCCGGCGTCCATGCACGCATGGCTGCGGAACACCCGCACGTCAGGCTCCAGCGTCACCGTGCGGCCGGTGACATCGACGACCCGGTCGCCCTCGCGCACGATCGTCGTGTTGAAATAGGCGTCCCCATCTTCGAGGCTGGGCAACTTTTCCAGGATGACCGGCTGGAACGCGTACGTGCGGTGGTCGATGGGGCCATCGTAGACGGCCTCCAAGACGTGCTGGGCGGCCGTGGACCCGCCGTAGAGGTACAGCGTCTCCGGTTCCGTTTCCTGGCAGATCACCAGCGACGTCGACGCGGGCAGCGGCGTGGGGGCCGGCGTCGCGGTGACCACCTGCGTGGGCCCCGGCACCTCCACCGTCTCTACGATCACGATGGGGGTAGCCGTTGGGGACGAACACGCGGTCAACACTACCCCTGCAATGACCATCAGGGGCACGGTCAATTTGAGCCACTTCATCAAACGTTCCTCCTGTTCAGCACCCAAAACGCAACGGCTCAGGCTGTGCGCCTGGCAGTTGCCTGTCAGGCACATCGAAGGGAGAACAGGGGGTTTTGCGGGCGGCGCAGCCGCCCGCAAAACCCCCACTCCCCCTTTTCGCGGTGGGAAAAGTAACTGCTTAGCTTGCGCTTCGCAGTTACCTCAAAACGTACTCAGGCATTATACCTTCATCGGGGCGGAAGTCAACGACTCCTTGCCTCTTCATCACGTTGGGTTATAATCCCCCTCTGTGAAGACTTCCTTGGGGCAATATGGACGGTTGTGGAGCACCTACCTCACACCCCAGCGCGGCACGGTGCTGCTGCTGGCGGTGTTGCTGTTCGGTAACATCGGCCTGCAACTCTTCAATCCACAAGTGATGCGCCAGTTCATCGACCTGGCGCAGGCAGGCGCAGCGCCGGATGTGCTGGTGCGCATCGCGCTGCTGTTCGTCGGCGTGGCCCTGCTCCAGCAGGTACTCTCGGTGTTCGTCACGTGGATGAGCGAAAACGTCGGATGGGCGGCGACCAATGCCCTGCGCGGCGACCTGGTGGCGCATTGCATTGGGTTGGACATGTCCTTCCACAACGCGCACACCCCCGGCGAGATGATCGAGCGCATCGACGGCGACGTGACGGTGCTGTCGGCGTTCTTCTCCCAGTTCGTGATCCAGGTGCTGGGGAATGGGCTGCTGCTCGTGGGCGTGCTGGTTCTGCTCTTCCGCGAGGACTGGCGCGTGGGACTGACGCTGACGGCCTTCACGCTCATCGCGCTGGTCACGCTGGGCCGCCTGCGCAACATCGCCGTCCCCCACTGGGCCGCCGAGCGACAGGCGAACGCCGAGTTCTTCGGTTTCCTGGAAGAGCGCCTCGCCGGCACCGAAGACATTCGCTCCAGTGCTGCCGAGCCCTACGTCCTGCGCGCCTTCCACGCGCTGATGCGCACACAGATGCGCACGTCCCTCAAAGCCGCGTTGATGATCAACGTCCTGCTCAACACGATCAAGGTACTGACGGCAGTGGGCACCGCCGCCGCCCTGGGCATCAGCGGCTACCTGTTCCTGAGCGGACACGTCACGCTCGGTACCGTCTATCTTGCGTTCCATTACACGACCATGCTGGAACGTCCCATCGACACCATCACCCGCCAGATGCAGGAGTTGCAGAAGGCGGGGGCCGGCATGCTGCGCGCCCGCGAATTGCTGGGCACAACGAGCCGCATCCAGGAAGCGACGCGCCCCGTGCCGCCCCTGCCCGACGGCCCGCTGGCCGTGACGTTCGAGGACGTTTCCTTCAGCTATGCCGATGGCCAATCCGCCGCGGATGGAACGGGGCAGGCGACGGGAAAAGAGACCGTGCTGCACGACCTGTCCTTCTCCCTGCGGCCGGGCACGGTGCTGGGCCTGTTGGGCCGCACGGGCAGCGGCAAGACCACGCTGACGCGCCTCCTCTTCCGCCTGTACGACCCCGACGCGGGGAGCGTGCGTCTCGGGGCAGCAGGCGATCTCGTCGACATCCGCCAAGTAGCCCTGGACGACCTGCGGCGGCACGTGGGCATGGTCACGCAGAACATCCAGTTGTTCCACGCCACCGTGCGCGACAACCTGACCTTCT
The DNA here is from genome assembly GCA_016926575.1 of Anaerolineae bacterium. Classification (GTDB taxonomy): domain Bacteria; phylum Chloroflexota; class Anaerolineae; order B4-G1; family DUEL01; genus JAFGOJ01. The sequence continues at coordinate 9,194 of JAFGOJ010000211.1, forward strand.
TCGATCCTACGGTCGGCGACGCCCGGATTCTCCAGGCCCTGGAAGAGCTGGGGCTGACGGAGTGGCTCGACACGCTGCCGGACGGGCTGGACACGGTGTTGGAGTCGGGCGGCAGCGGACTTTCGGCCGGGGAAGCGCAACTGCTGGCCTTCACGCGCATCTTCCTCAAGGACCCGGGGCTGGTGATTCTGGACGAGGCATCATCGCGCCTGGATCCGGTCACCGAGCGGCTGATCGAACGCGCGGTGGAGAAGCTGGTGCGGAACCGCACTGCCATCATCATCGCGCACCGCTTGGGTACGGTGGAACGCGCAGACGAGGTGATGATCCTGCAGGATGGGCGCGTCGGCGAGCATGGCGAGCGCGCTGCGCTGGCGAGCGACCCGGCCTCGCATTTCCGCCGGCTCCTGCAAGCCGGGCTAGAGGACGTGTTGGTATGAACACGTCCCAGCGGCCCCTGCCCACCTGGCGCTACCTGTGGCGGCTGGCGCGCTTCCGCCCCGGCCTCTACCTGCTGCTGGGGTTTTTGGAAGTCATGTTCTTCGGCGTGACGCCCCAGGTCACGGGCTTCATCATCCGTGCGTTCTTCGACACCCTGAGCGGGGCCAGCCAGGCCGGCGTGGGCGTGTACGGGCTGGTCGCGCTGATTGTGGTCACGGCGCTGGTGCGGGTGGTGTTCATTTTCGCCGACGTCAGCGTCTACTTCTACTTTCGCTACACCATCGCGGCGCTGCTGCGCAAGAACCTGTTCGAGACCGTGCTGAAACGGCCCGGCGCGCGGGCGGTGCCCGGTTCGCCCGGAGAGGCCATCAGCCGCTTCCGCGACGACGTGGACGAGTTGGCGTTCTTCATGGCCGAATCGCTCATCCTGGCCGGGTTTGGACTGTTCGCGTTGGTGGCCGTGGTGGTCATGGTGCAGATCGACGCACGCATCACGGTGCTGGTCTTCCTCCCGCTGGTTGTCGTCGTCGTCGCCGCCAACCTGGCGATGAAGGGGCTGCAAACGTACCGCGAGGCCAGCCGCAAAGCAACCGGGGCCGTGACCGGTTTCATCGGCGAGCTGTTCGGGGCGATGCAGGCGGTCAAAGTGGCCACGGCAGAGACGCACGTCGTGGCGCATTTCCGCACCTTGAACGAAACCCGCCGCCAAGCGGCACTCAAGGACAAACTCTTCAACGCCCTGCTCGATTCGATTTTCAGGAACACCGTCAACCTGGGCACGGGCGTGATGTTGCTCGTCGCCGGGCAGGCGATGCGCGAAAACACGTTCACCGTGGGCGACTTCGCCTTGTTCGTCTACTACCTGGGATTCGTGACCCAGTTCATCGGCATCGTTGGAGAGAAACTGGCCTGGTACCGGCAGGTGGGTGTGTCTGTCGAACGGATGGACCGGCTGTTGGAGGGGTCGCCGCCGGAGACGCTGGTGCGCCACGCCCCGGTCCACATCCGCGGGCCACTGCCGGAGGTGCCGCACGCGCCCAAGGCCGCAGCGCACCGGCTGGAGCTGTTGGAAGCGCGCGGGCTGGCGTACACCTACCCTGACTCGACGCGCGGCATCGCGGGCATCGACCTGCGGCTGGCGCGCGGGTCGTTCACCGTCGTCACGGGGCGCATCGGCTGCGGCAAGTCGACGCTCCTGCGCGTGCTGCTGGGCCTGCTCCCCCGCGACGAAGGCGAGATTCGCTGGAACGGGGAAGTGGTCGAACAGCCGGGCCGCTTCCTCGTTCCGCCGCGAGTCGCCTACACGGCTCAAACGCCGCTGTTGTTCAGCGAGTCGCTGCGGGACAACATTCTGATGGGGCTGCCGGAGGAACGCGTCGATTTGGCGGGTGCCATCCGCCGGGCGGTGTTGGAGGCGGATTTGGCGGAATTGGAGCACGGGTTGGACACGCCGGTGGGTGCAAAAGGCGTGCGCGTCTCTGGCGGGCAGCGTCAGCGGGTGGCGGCGGCGCGCATGTTCGTGCGCGACCCCGAGCTGCTGGTCTTCGACGACCTTTCTAGCGCGCTGGACGTGGAGACGGAGCGGGCGCTGTGGGAGCGGGTACAGGCGGAAGGCGCGACGTGCCTGGTCGTTTCGCATCGCCGCCCGGCCCTGCGGCGCGCCGACCACATCATCGTGCTCGAAGATGGGCGCGTCGCGGCGGAAGGGACGCTGGATGAGCTGCTGGCGACGTGCACGGAGATGCAACGGTTATGGGAAGGGGAAGGATAGCGATGGAGCGCGGGGAGCACGTGAAACTGGTCGAGCCGACGGCCGCGCTGGAGGCGGCATTTCTGGACATGGCCGGCGACTATCGCACGGCGGGCGAGGAGCGCTACCAGTGCATCCCCGAGCTGGTGCGCGGCGACTTCGCGGCCTACGTCAACGGCCTGTGGCGCACGGCGATGGGCGTAGGTCTACGCGCAGGTTGGGTGCCAACGACGACGTTCTGGACGGTACGCAACGACACAACGATCATCGGCGTCGTGCGGCTGCGCCACCGGCTGACGCCGTCCCTGCACCTCGAGGGGGGGCACATCGGCTACGACATCCGCCCATCGGAGCGAAACAAGGGCTATGGCACGCTCCAACTGGCGCTGACGCTGGAAAAGGCCCGCCAGCGCGGGCTGTCTCGGGTGCTGGTGACCTGCGACACGGACAACGTGGCTTCCGCCAAGATCATCCAGAAAAACGGTGGGCAGTTCGAGGGAGAGTCGATTTCGCCGGACTCGGGCCAGCCTGTCTCGCGCTACTGGATCGATCTGGCCTAAACTGCATCCATCAAATCGGCGTGCTGCGCCAAGATGTCGGCCATCAGGCCACGCAGGAGGTCCAGCGCCTCGATCACCCGCCGGTCGCGCAACCTGTAGCGCATGGCATTCCCTTCACGTTCGGCGAGAACCAGCCCACGCTCGCGCAGCACCTTTAAGTGGCGCGAGATGGTGGGCTGCGGCACGTCCAGCGCTTCTGCAAGCTCCGTCACGTAGTAGGACGCGTCGGCCAGCGTGTAGAGAATCAGGATGCGCGTGGCGTCGGACAGACCTTGGCAGATCTGCGCGTGCAGCACGTTGACTTCTTCAAGGAGTCTCTGGTCCACGTAAGGTCCTTTCAATGATCCCTAGTA
>JAFGOJ010000212.1 GCA_016926575.1 Anaerolineae bacterium
GAAAATAGCACGCCCCCGATCGTCATGCCCGCGCAAGCGGGCATCCAAACCCGCGACCAGTGGATTCCCGCTTACGCGGGAATGACGACTTGGGCCACGCCGCTATTTTCGTTCATCGGTAGAGAGCAAAGCGATCATGGCCTCTATTCCGAAAATAGGCCGCGTTCTTGCTCCCGCCGGGTCCGTGACCCGGCGGGAGCGCAGGTCGTGGACCCGCGCCGAGCAGGCGTCACGCTGAAGCCTGGCCTACGTTTTACGTTCGATTGTAGAGACGCCCCGCAACATCTTCGTTACGCCGGTTGCCATCACAAGCACCCATGCGAGTAAACTGATGGCCGCGCCGACCCGCACCGACGCCGGTTCGAAGGCGAAGGTCACCCAGTGCGAGCCCGCCTCCAACTGAACGGCGCGGAAAAGCAGATCCGCCGTAGCGATGTCCGCTTCCGCCCCATCGACCCAGACGCGCCACCCAGGGTAGGCCGCGTCGGTCAGCACGAGGTAGCCAGGTGCGCTCAAGCTGGCCTCGATCTCGACGCGCTCGGCGGTGTAGGCCAGGATGCGCGCCGTGCCGGGTGTCGCCGGCTGCACCCCCAACCCCGCCCCGCCTTCTACCACGATCTCGTGCGTGGGGTCGAAACCGGCCTGCGTCATCCGCGCCAGCGCGCCCGCTTCGCCCTCGACCGCCCAGGCCCGGTGGACGACGAACGCCCGCCCCAGCACGTCCAGGTTCTCGTAGACCTTCACGTCGCCCGAGTGGGCCAGGTAGAACCGCCCCCGGTCGGAGAGGGTGAGGGCGAGAAACGCCTCGGTGCGCTCGTCGATCAGACTGACGCCGCGCACGACCAGCCGTCCCTCGGGCAGCGTGGCGCGCACGGTCACCGAAGTGGGTGTTTCGGCCGCCCCCCACTGCAGCCGGGCGGCGTAGTCGGCCCCCTCCGGTTGGCCCGGCCAGAAGTGCCCGCCCACCACGGCCTGGGCGTGGGCCACCTGCGGCCCGTACAGCCCCTCCGCCGTCTCCTCCCCGGCGCGCAGGACGAACACGCGCGCTGTGCCGTCTGCGAAGTCGACGGTCACCTCACCCACCGACGTGCCATCGGGGAGCGCCGCTGCGCCGTCCAGGTACGTGACCAGTCCCAACGTGTCGGCCTGAAATGCGGGAACATGTCCCACGCTCGCCGCTTCCCCCGGCGCCAGGCGCGCCGTGAATTGAAGGTCGTAGAAGACGTCATCGACCCATGCGTCGAAGACCTTGTCGGTGATCACGTAGCGCACGCCGAAGAGGCTCAACCAGCGCCCGTCGGGTACCTCGGTCAGATTCTCGCGCAGACGTCCGTCGGGGGAGAATTGATCCTCCGGCAGGAAGGCGCGCTGGAGGGCCAGGTAGCGCGCCAGCGGCAGCACGCCGCCGTCGTAACCGTCCACCGCCGGGATGCCGAAGGCCAGCGGCAGGTTGGGGGAAAGCACCTCGCGGTGTTTGGCGGAGATGATCAGGGCGTAGAGCGCGGCGGGGGAGAGCTGGTCGCCGTAGATGATGCGCAGCTCGTCCAGGTCGCCCGGATCGAAGACCAGCGCCGACAAGCTAAGGAAGCGGTCGGGCGGCGTCCTCCCTTCGCCGGCAGCGAGGAGATGGGCGGCCGCAGGCCGCAAGGAGGTGTAGGCCTGCGCGGCGGTGGCTTGGGCGTGGGGCAGCGTGCGGGCAGAGACGAGCAATTCCAACACCCCCACGGCTACCAATCCCACCGCAGCCGCGCGGGGAGCGCGCCCCGCAAGCCACACCAGGCCCGCCGCCAGAACCGCCGCGGCAACCCACCCCGCGACAGCCATCGGAGGGACACGGCCGCCCAGCGCGCCCCAGGCCAGCCCGATGACGGCCGCGACGGTCGCAGCAACCCAACCCCGCCAGGAAGGTTTCGGGGCGCCCGGCGGGCCGCCGGCGCGGCGGGCGAGCCAATCCGCCCCCATCCCTGCCAGCAGCGCCGCACCGAAAGCCCACAACGTCAACCAGCGCGCCGGGGCGCGGAAGTGTGCAAATCCCGGCACGAAGCGAGCCAGGAGCAGGTAGACCGGATTGTACAGCCCCAATGCTAGAAAGAGACCTGTGCCTACCAGCAGCAGCGCTCCCAGGCCCCGACGTTGCCGCCACGCGGCGCGCAGGCCCACGGCCAGCAGCGCCAGCCCCGCCACGCCCACGGCTGCGACGTACTCGATGTTCTCCGGTTCCACTGCCTGCGTGTAGCCGGGCAGAAGCGCGCGGGCCAGGTAGACAGGAGAGAGGGAGAAGGAGACGCGCTCGTTGAAAGGGAGCCCGCCTGCGCGCATCGACAGGCGGGTCAGCTCGAAGGTGGGGAGCAGTTGCACGCCCGCCAACGCGCCGCCCAGGGCCAACGCGCCCGCCCAAAGCGCCGCCCGACGCCATAAGGGGGTCCACTCCCGGCGGCGCAGCGCTCCCCACGCGGCCGGCCCCATGCCGTAGATCGCCAACCCCACCAGCACGATGAAGGCCGCCTGGGTGTGGCCCGCCAGGATGACCATACCGACGACCAGGGCCAGCCCGGCGAGGGTGGGCAGCGCGGACTTGAGCGTCTTTCGGTCCGCGGCCCGTTCGTAGAGCAGAATCAGCCAGGGGAACCAGGCCAGCGCCTGCAACTGGTTGACGTGCTCCACCTGCGCGCCCAGGTAGCCGCCCAGCGCGACGAGGGCCCCCGCCGTCCACGCGCCTAGCGCCCTCAATCGCACCTCGCGGCGAGCGCAGGCGTAGGTTCCCACTGCCGCCAGCGCCAAGTGCAGGACGATGCTCCAATGAAGCGAGCGGTGCGCGGGCAAGAGCAGCCACAGCGGCCAATTCAGCGGGTAGAACACGCCGACCTGGCTGTTCGCCAGCAGGGGCACGCCCATGAACAGGTACGGATTCCACAGCGGGAGCCGTCCGGCATGCATCGCCCGCGTCGCTTCGGCCCAGTAGGGGTAGAAGTACGCGGAGAGGTCGCCGCCAGCGATCACCCGCCCCGCCGGCCCAATGTGCCAGAAGGCGAACAGGACGAGCAAACACAGGCCGGTTATAGCTATAAGGTCTTTAGGATAATGTTTCTTGATCATACACATTGCGAATTAGGAATTGCGAGTTGCGAGTTGGGAATTGCGAAGTGCGAGTTAGGA
>JAFGOJ010000213.1 GCA_016926575.1 Anaerolineae bacterium
CTCAATAAAGCGGGGAGAAGATGGGGGTTTTGCGGGCGGCGAAGCCGCCCGCAAAACCCCCACCCCCCACTTTTTGAGAAGATACACGCTGCCGACTATTGTAGTTCAGTTTTTTAACATAAGCAAGTGATGCTGTGCCGAGATCGCCGCTTTAGCGCCCTCACCGATGTGCACCATCGCTTGCTCCGAAACGAACGTGACATCGCCCGCGGCGAACGCGCCGCGCCAGCTCGTGGCGCAGTGGATGTCAACGAGGATGTGGCCCTGGGCGTCGCAATCGATCCACTCTCGCACCAGGTCGGAATTGGGCGTGCGGCGCAGCTTGACGAAGACGCCCTTGACCGGCAGGTCGCGCGTCGCGCCGTCGGGCATAGCCACCGTGACGCCCTCGACGAATCTGTCGCCGCAGACCTCGGTCACCTGCCCGCCCGCGAGCACCTCGACGTTCTGCATCGTCGCGAACTTGCCCGCCAGAGGCGTGGGGACCAGCGGTTCCGGAGCGACCAGGTAGACCTTGTGGGACTTGCGGGCCAGGCTGGCGGCGGCCCACTGGGCGCGCCGCCCGTTCCCCACCACCGCCACGTCCTTCCCCAGGAAGAGGCTGGCGTGGGTAGTGGCCGAGTAGCTCAACCCGCGCCCACTGAAGCGCACCTCGCCGGGCGCGTCGAGGCGTTGCGGCTTGGCCCCCGTGGCGATGACCAGCGCCTGCGTTTCGAAGCGGTCGCCGTCGGAGGTGCAAACGCAGAAAGCGTCGCCCTCAGGATGCACTTCGGTCACCGTTTCGAAGCGCCGCACGAAGCCGAGGTAGTCCAACTGGCGCCGAAAGGCGTCCAGCACCGGTTCGCCGGTGACCACCTCGCGGCCTTCCATGTCCTCCAACTGCATCGCGTAGGTCGTCTGCCCGCCCCACTGCGCGGCGATAATCAGCGTTTCCATCCGTTGATTGAGGGCGATAGCCGCCGCGGTGATGCCGGCCGGTCCGCCTCCAATGACAATCAAATCGTACATTTTATCCTCCTCACTCCTCGGGCACGGGCGGAATCAGACCCTTCTCCATCATAAAGTGGGTCAAATCTTGCGCCTGGCGAATGATCGACCGGGCCTGCTCCAACAACTCGTCGCGGGGCAACGTCAACCGCGCCACGCCCTGTTCCTGGGCTTTCATGCCGACGGCGGCCGCCTCGCGCGGGAAGACCTCCCAATCGTCCATCGTGGGCACGATGTTTTCCGCGTCGAGGCCGCGTTCCTCGGCGCAGCGGGCCAGCTCCTCTGCTGCGGCGATGGCCATCTCGTCGGTGATCGTCGTCGCGCGCACGTCGAGCACGCCACGGAAGATGCCGGGGAAGCCGAGCGAGTTGTTGATCTGGTTGGGGAAGTCGCTGCGGCCGGTACCCACGATGCGCGCCCCGGCCTCCTTGGCCTCCCACGGCCAGATTTCCGGCACGGGGTTGGCGCAGGCGAAGAGAATCGCGTCCTCCGCCATGCCCTTCACCCACTCCGTCTGGATCGTGCCGGGGCCGGGCTTGCTGAGCGCGATGCACAGGTCGACGCCGCGCATCGCCTCGTCGGGGCCGCCGCGCCGTCCCTCGGCGTTGCTCTGCTGGCACACGCGCCACTTGTCGACGTATTCGATCTTGCGCTGGGCGATGTCGTCGCGCTCGGGATGAAGGATGCCCCGGCTGTCACAGGCGAAGACGTTGCCGAAGTCGACGCCGGAAGCCACCAGCAGGCGCAGCGTGGCGATGTTGGCCGCACCCGTGCCGATCATCGCCACTTTGATGTCCTTCATCTGCTTGCCCACTACCTTGAGCGCATTGATCACGCCGGCCAGGATCACCGTCGCCGTCCCCTGCTGGTCGTCGTGCCAGACCGGGATGGTGACTTCCGGGTCGCCGCGCAGCATGTCGAGCACGCGGAAGCACTTGGGCTGCTCGATGTCCTCCAGGTTGATGCCCCCGAAGGAGGGTTGAAGCCACTTGACCGCGAGAATGAGGCGGTAGGGGTCGGAAGTGTCCAGGCAGATCGGCACGGCATCCACGCCGCCCAGGTACTTGAAGATCAGCGCCTTCCCCTCCATCACGGGCAGGCCGGCGACCGGGCCGATGTTTCCCAGCCCGAGCACCCGCGTCCCATCGGAGACGATGGCGATGGTGTTGCCCTTGTTGGTGTACTCGTAGGCCATGTCCGGGTTTTTGTGGATCTCGCGGCAAGGGGCGGCCACACCGGGCGTGTACCAGACAGAGAAGTCGTCCAACCCACGCACCGGGCATTTGGGCGCGGTCTGAATCTTGCCCCGGTAGATCGGGTGCAGCCTCAGTGCATCCTCCGCCGGCTTCTTGGCTTTGGCCAACAATTCGTCTATAGTAAGGTTTTCAGGCATGTGTACCTCCTTATCGACCCAATAGCCGATTGTCCCACGCTACTGTTCCGAAAATAGGGGTTTTGCAGGGGCTCCGCCCCTGCACCCCGCCAGGGGAACCGGAAGGAAACCGCAGGTTTCCCGTTTCCCCGGACCCCTTCCGCAAATGGGCCTAGGTTAACGTCTCAGGCGGCCCCCCTTGTTCCGCCCGGTCTCCTGACCGGGCGGAA
>JAFGOJ010000214.1 GCA_016926575.1 Anaerolineae bacterium
AAGGGGTCCGGGGAAACCGGAAGGTAAACCGCAGGTTTACCCGTTTCCCCGGCGGGGTGCAGGGGCGGAGCCCCTGCAAAGTCCTGGCAACCGATAGTCGGCGGGTTTGAAACCCGCCCTACATCGAGACGGTCTATTTTCGGAACAGAACGGAAAGGACATGCCAATGGCCAAATCGCACACTAAATGGGTCTGCCAGTCCTGCGGACGGGAAACACTGCGCCAGATGGGCCGCTGCCCAGCCTGCGGGGAGTGGAATACAATGGTAGAAGTGGTGCAGGTGCGCGAGACGGCCAGCCCGGCATTGGACGCGCGCAGCGAACCGCAGGCGCTCTCGGAAGTAGAGACGCAGGGGCTGGAGCGCATCGCTCTGCCCATGCAGGAGTTCTCGCGCGTGCTGGGCGGAGGCATGGTGCCCGGCTCCCTGATCCTCGTGGGCGGGGAACCGGGCATCGGCAAGTCCACACTCCTGCTCCAGGTCGCTTCGGTCATCGCCGAAGCCGCCCAGCGCCCGGTGCTCTACGTCTCCGGCGAAGAATCGGCGCGCCAGATCAAGATACGCGCCGACCGGCTGCACCTCAACACCGCGGGCGTGTTCGTTCTTGCCGAGACCCATCTGGAAGCAATCCTCCACCACGCCGACCAGATGGATCCGGTCGTGGTGGTGGCCGACTCGGTGCAAACCATCACCTCGGGCGAGCTGAGCTCCGCCGCAGGGTCGATCAGCCAGGTGCGCGAGGCTGCCGCTCGCTTCCAGTGGTGGGCCAAGTCCGGCGGCGCGTCCGTCTTCCTGGTAGGGCACGTGACCAAGGAAGGCTCCATCGCCGGGCCGAAGGTGCTCGAGCACATCGTCGATACCGTGCTCTACCTGGAGGGTGACCCGTTCCACACCTACCGCCTGCTGCGTTCGACCAAGAACCGCTTCGGGGCCACCTCCGAGGTCGGCGTCTTCGAGATGCGCGAGGCCGGTATGGTCGAAGTCGCCAATCCCTCCGAGGCCTTTCTGGCCGAGCGCATGGTCAATGCGCCCGGTTCGGCCATCGCAATCACTATGGAAGGCACGCGCCCGCTACTGGTGGAGATTCAAGCGCTGGCCAGCTCTACCAGCTTCGGCCACCCACGCCGCACCGCCAACGGGGTCGATTTCAACCGCTTGTTGTTGATCACGGCGGTGTTGAGTCGGCGGGTGGGCCTGCGCCTGTTCGATCAAGACGTCTTCGCCAACGTGGTAGGCGGGTTGCAGATCGGCGAGCCCGCCGCCGACCTGGCCATCGCCGCCGCCATCGGCTCCAGCGTGCGCGAGAAACCCGTCGCCGCCGACGTGGTGCTGGTGGGCGAAGTGGGCCTCTCCGGCGAAGTGCGCGCCGTCGGCCAACTCACCGCACGCCTGAAAGAAGCAGCCAAGCTCGGCTTCCGCCGCTGCATCCTGCCCCAAACCGCCCGCCGCACCAACCTGAGCGTGCCCGACGGCCTCGACCTGATCCCCGTCCGCTCTGTGGCCGAGGCCATCGAAAAAGCCCTGGTTGCAACTTGACAAACCGCGCAGACATCGTATAATCCGAATAGTGGTTATAATACTAACGTCGTATGTGGCGTTGTTTTCCACGCTGCATATCCCACACCACGTTCGAAAGAGAGGAACTATGGGAGACAATACCATCTGGCACAGTCGTTCGGTTGAGCAGACGATCCAGGAGTTGGCGACCAACCTGGAACAGGGCCTCGCCGACGACGACGTCCGCCGCCGGCTATCCCAATACGGCCCCAACGAGCTGATGGAGCGGCCCCGGCCGGGCTTTTGGAAACTGCTCTTCAACCAATTCAACCAGTTTTTGATCCTGATCCTGATCGCAGCCGCGCTGATCTCGCTCGTCTTAGGCGAGATCGAAGAAGCTGTGGCGATTTTGGCCATCGTCGTGCTCAACGCGATTATGGGCGTCGTGCAGGAGCAGCGCGCCGAGGAGGCGCTGGCCGCGCTCAAAAAGATGGCTGCCCCCGAAGCACGCGTGCTCCGGGACGGGCATCGCGCGACCGTTCAGGCACGCGAGCTGGTCCCGGGGGACGTCGTATTCTTGGAAGCGGGGAACTACGTCCCGGCGGACCTGCGGCTGGTGGAGAGCGTCAACCTGCGCATCGACGAGGCCTCGCTGACCGGCGAATCGGTCGCCGTGGAAAAGCAAGCCGCCAAAGTGCTGGCAGAGGATGCGTCCCTCGGCGACCGGGTCAACCGCGCCTTCATGGGCACGACGGTAACCTACGGGCGCGGCGCGGGGGTCGTGGTGTCCACGGGAATGGCCACGCAGATCGGCCTGATCGCAGAGATGATCCAGTCCTACGAGCAGGAAGACACGCCGCTCCAGCGCCGCCTCGACCAGCTCGGCCACTGGCTGGGCTGGGGCGCGCTGGCGATTTGCGCCCTGGTCTTCCTCGAAGCGGTCATCCAAGACACAGACCTGGGGATGTTGTTCCGGGAGGGCACGGCTGCGTACTTCGGCGAATATACCGAAGTGCTCGTCGAGCTCTTCCTCACGGCGGTCAGCCTGGCCATCGCCGCCGTGCCGGAGGGCCTGCCCGCCGTGGTCACGATCTGCCTGGCTCTGGGAATGCGTGAGATGGTCCAACGCCACGCCCTCATCCGCCGCTTGCCTGCGGTGGAGACCCTGGGCTCGGCCACCGCTATCTGCTCCGACAAGACCGGAACCCTCACGCAGAACGAAATGACCGCCGTGCGCCTGTACGTGGCCGACCTGCGGCTGGACATTTCCGGCGAGGGCTACCAGCCCAAAGGCGAGTTCGACAACTACGGCACGCCGGTCGACCCACAAGAGCAGCCCGAAGTATTGGCCTTGCTCACCGGCGCGATGCTCTGCTCCGACGCTCAACTGGAGAAGGATGGTGACGCGTACCGCATGGTCGGCGATCCCACGGAGGGAGCACTGGTCGTCGCGGCGGCCAAGGCGAACCTGTGGCGCGCGGAGGTCGAGAAACGCATCCCCCGCGTGGCAGAGATTCCCTTCGATTCCGACCGCAAGCGCATGACCACGATCCACCAGATGGATGGCACGCAGCCGTCCGGTATGGAGGGCGTGCAGCCCGCCTATATGGTCTACGTCAAAGGCGCGCCGGACGTAATGCTGCCGCGCTGCCACAGCATCCTCGAAAAAGGGCACAGCGTCGAGTTGACCCCGGCCCGCCGGGAGCACATCGAGAACGTGAACCGCGACCTGGGGCAGGAGGCACTGCGCGTGCTGGCGGTGACCTTCCGTATGCTCGACGAGATACCGGAGGAGCTCGACCCAGAGACGGTGGAGCAGGATCTGATCCTGATCGGCCTGGTGGCGATGATCGACCCGGCCCGCCCAGAGGTGCGCCCGGCCGTGGAGAAAGCGCGCCACGCGGGCATCCGCTCGATGATGATCACGGGCGACTACCCGGATACGGCGCGCGCCATCGCCCAGCAGATCGGCTTGCTGCGCCCCGATGGAGAGGTCGTCAGCGGCGCGGAGTTGAACGAGATGTCGGACGAAGCGCTGGCAGCGCGCATCGACCGCGTCGACGTCTTCGCCCGCGTCAGCCCGCAGCACAAAGTGCGCATCGTCGAGGCGATGCGCAAGCGCGGCCACGTGGTGGCGATGACCGGAGACGGCGTCAACGACGCTCCGGCCCTCAAACGCGCCGACATCGGCGTAGCGATGGGCATCACCGGCACCGACGTCTCCAAAGAAGTCGCCGATATGGTGCTCACGGACGACAACTACGCCTCCATCGTCTCCGCCATCGAGCAAGGGCGCATCATCTACTCCAACATCCGCAAGTTCGTCTACTACTTGCTCTCGTGCAATATGGCCGAGATCATGGTCATCTTCCTGGCCGTTCTGGCCGGGATGCCGGTGCCATTGAATCCCATTCAATTGCTATGGCTCAACCTGTTGACCGACGGCCTGCCGGCGCTGGCTTTGGGGCTGGAGAAAGGGGATCCGGACATTATGGACCAGCCGCCCCGCCCGCCCACCGAACCGATCATCAACCGGCCCATGGTGCGCGGCATTGTGGTGCAGACGATAGCGATCACGGCATCCGTCTTGGGGGCCTACGCGATCGGCCTGAGTTGGGATCACGCCGACATTTCTCTGGCGCAGACTATGGCGTTTGTGACCCTCTCGGCTTCGGAGTTGCTGCGGGCCTACACCGCACGCTCGGAGCGCTACCCGCTGCTAAAGCTGGGCCTCTTCACCAACCCGATGATGCAGTACGCCGTGGGCGGCTCGATCGTGCTGCTGATGTCCGTGATCTACCTGCCGTTCATGCAATCGATCTTCGATACGGTGCCGTTGGGATGGCGCGAGTGGGCCTGTATCCTGCCGCTGCTGTTCGTGCCCTCGGTTGTGGCTGAGATCAACAAGGCCATCGATAGCCGGACGAGGAAATAGCTGTTCCGAAAATAGCACGCACCCGATCGTCATGCCCGCGAAAGCGGGCATCCATCCGTGCGCTGTTCCGAAAATAGCCAGCGTTCTTGCTCCCGCCGGGTCGCGGACCCGGCGGCGGCGCGGGTCCGTGACCCGCGCCGAGCGGGCGTCACGCTGGAAGCGTGACCTACATTTTCGTCCTTTTGTGGTGGCCGGGCCGCGAAGCGGCCTAAGGCCGTGGCGGCTATTCCGAAAATAGGCCGTCTCGATGTAGGGCGGGTTTCTTACCCGCCGACCAGCGGTTACCAGGACTTTGCAGGGGCTCCGCCCCTGC
>JAFGOJ010000215.1 GCA_016926575.1 Anaerolineae bacterium
GACGGTCAGGTTGTTGCTCGGGTTGAGCCAGATCATCGAAGCATAGATGGTGGTCATCGCTGGGGTATTAGGGACGTTGAACTGGTGATTGAAGGTCGCGCTGCCACTCAGCGAGTACTGCAGATGGCGCGGATTGCAGCCGTACGAGGCATTGCAGTGCAGATTCCCCGTCGGCACCACCTGCACGATCCCCTGCGCTGCGTAGGTATCCATCATCTGCTCGTGGTTGGAGGAACCGTCCATATACTGCCCCACCCAAGCGCCGTATTCGTAGAGCATCACGTCGGCGCCGTAGGTAGCCGCCCAGGGGATGTAGGTCGTGTCGGAATTGGCAATTCGGTCGGCCACGAGCAGGTCGGCTCCGGGCGCGACGCCGGTGTACATACGCGTGTTCGGGTAGGTGTAGGTGCAGGACATCCCACTGGGATCGCACCAGTAGGCGTTCCCGGCGGCGATGATGCCGGCGACGCTGGTGCCGTGGCCGTTGGCGTCGACCGTCGCCAGGTCGAGGTCGCTCCCCCGCACCCGCGTCGTACCGGTGGCATCGAGCACGGCAGCGATCTTGCTGGTGGGGATGCCACTGGTGAGATTCCCCCGCGAGCGCAGGCACTCTCCAGACTCCAAAACGCCGTCACCGTCGGTGTCGCGGGCCATGAAAATGAGTTCTGACACGTCGTAGGCGCTGTTGCCGTTATCATCCTGGTAGACCCAGTCCTGGGTGACGTCGAAGCCGCCGGTGTTGGCGGGATCGCCAGCCGCGTTCCAGAAGCGGAGCACGCCAGAAGAGGCAGAGAACCTATCGGTCCCCGGATCGAAGCTGCCACTGCTGTTATAATCCCAGTTGCAGTCGTTCGGCCCCATATTGTTGTAGCCGTCGAGGAAGGCAGGGTGAGTGACGTCGATGCCGGTATCGAAGTTGGCGACAGTCACCCCGCGGCCGGTCAGCGGGACGCTATAGCCACCAGAGGGCACCGTAAAGTGCCACACGGTGGGCGCGAGGGTGGCCGGCGTGCTGACGTCCAGCGGGGCGTGCACTGCCGGGTGCCAGGCGGCTTCGAGCCACTCGACCAGGGGGTGCGCGGCGAGGGCGTCCACCGCATCGAGCGGCAGCGTCAGGCCGTAGATGCAGCCCGCGTGGAGCAGTTCCCCGTCAAGGGTATTGAACGCCACGCCCAGCGCCTCGAGCTCGGCCCGTTCCGCCGCCGAGAGTGTGCGGATGAAGCGCGCGCTCACCGCCACCGCGCCTGCGGAGCGCACGCGGGCCACGGCCTCGCCCAGGTCGCCGCCGGGCAGGGCGCGGGCCTCGTCTTGAGACAGGGCTAACAGAAGGCCCAGGTTGGACGCGATGCGCGTGCGCGGGTCGATGGGCGGGGCGGGTGCAGCAAATGTGTCGGGAGTCAGCGGGGCGGCAGAGACGGTTCCGGGGAAAAACAACCAACCGACCACAAACATCCACACAACCAGTAACCTCTTCATCGCAAGAAGCTCCTTTCTGTTCCAAAAATAGGGGCTTTGCAGGGGCTCCGCCCCTGCACCCCGCCGGGGAAACGGGAAACCTTCTGGAACACAGGTTGATGAACAAGAGGAGTAGCGAGAAACGGCATCTGTCGCACACGAAGCAGAGAGAGGTCCCGGCACATAAGCTAACTCCATCATACACACACAGGCACAATTGTCAACAATCATCCCTCCGCGGGTGCATGTGTTGTTGGGGGCTACGCCCGCCCAAACCCCCACACCTAATGCCCCACCACGCGAAATCCCAAAGAGCGAAAAATCATTGACTGCCCCAGGGAGCAAATGCCCCCCCTCCGCACCCGGTTTGCGCCAGAAGGAAAACCGTGGTAGAATACCTCTCAGCCGACGGGGCGGAGAGAAGCCCGCTTCGTGCTATAGGAAAGGAGTACGGATGTCACTCGGAAAAGATGAAAAGAGCGCCCTGATCCGCGAGTACGCTCGTTCGGCAGAAGACACGGGGTCGCCAGAGGTTCAAATCGCCATTCTCACAACGCGAATCAACCAGCTCACCGAGCATCTCAAGCTTCACAAGCACGATGAGCATTCGCGGCGTGGTCTGCTCAAGATGGTTGGGCAGCGCCGTCGTCACCTGACGTATTTGAGCCGTAAGGATCCTGAGCGATACAGAGAAATCATCCGCCGACTTGGGTTGCGCAAATAAGCTGCGATCAAACGATAAAGAGATCCAGGCCAAGACGCGAGTGAAGATGCACTGCATACCTTCGCCGCGTCTTTTGCCTGTTCCTTGACTGAAGAGCGCACGGGGTTTGGAATTGGGACATGGTCCGCACGTATGCAGACCGCCCTGCGGGATATGTCCCAGTTTCTAACCTCCGTGCCAATCGTCCTATTGTAACATTACGGAGGTAAAAAATAATGAATAGTCGTACGTTTTCAACCACCCTGGGTGATCATGCGATCACCCTCGAAAGCGGCACGCTGGCCGGCCTGGCCGGCGGCGCCGTGACCATCCGCTGCGGTGACACGATGTTGCTGGCTACGGCCACAATGTCGTCCAACGCCCGGGAAGGCATCGATTTCTTCCCGCTGACAGTCGATTTCGAAGAGCGGCTCTACGCCGCGGGGCGCATCCCCGGCTCGTTCTTCCGCCGGGAAGGCCGCCCGCCCGAGAGCGCCATCCTCATCTCCCGCCTGACCGACCGGCCCCTGCGCCCGCTCTTCCCCAAAGGGATGCGCAACGACGTGCAGGTGATCGTCATGTCGCTCTCGCAGGACGAACTGCACAACGCAGACATCCTATCCATCATCGGTGCATCCGCCGCGATGACCATCTCCGACGTGCCCTTCGCCGGGCCGGTCGGCGCGGTGCGCGTGGCCTACATCGACGACCAGATCGTGATCAACCCCACCATCCCGCAGATGGCGACCAGCAAGCTGGACCTGCGCCTGGCGGGTACCGCCGACGCCATCCTGATGGTCGAAGCGGGCGCCGACGAAGTCACCGAAGACGTGATGTTGGAGGCGCTGCGCCAGGGCCACGCGGCCATCCAGGGCGTGATCGCCCTCCAAGAAGAGATGCGCGCCGAAATCGGCAAGCCGAAGCAGTCCTACGTCTCCTACCTGGTGCCCGACGAATGGATCGCACGGGTGGAAGCGGAAGTGAAGGACGGCCTCGTGCCGGCGCTGTACGGCACGACGGACAAGATGGCGCGTTACGAGGCGCTCAAGGCGCTGAAGGGCGCGGCCGAGGAAGCCCTGCGAGCAGAACTGGGCGACGCGTTCGAGGCGGCGAGCTTCGAAAATGCCTTCGAGGCCGCGCAGCGCAACGTCGTCCGCCGCCGCATTCTGGACGAGAACGTGCGCGTCGACGGACGCGACACACACACCATCCGCCCCCTCTCCGCCAGCGTCGGGCTGCTGCCGCGCGCCCACGGCTCCGGCCTTTTCAGCCGTGGCCAGACGCAGGTGCTCTCGGTGGCAACCCTGGGAACGCCCCGCGAGGAGCAGACGCTGGACGACCTGGCACCGGAAGACTCGAAGCGCTACATCCACCACTACAACTTCCCGCCCTACTCCACCGGCGAAACCTGGCCCCTGCGCGGCCCCAAACGGCGCGAGGTGGGTCACGGCGCACTGGCCGAACGCGCGCTGCTGCCCGTCATCCCCTCCGACCAGGTCTTCCCCTACACCGTCCGCGTCGTGAGCGAGGCACTGTCGTCGAACGGTTCGACGTCGATGGCCTCGGTCTGCGGCTCCACGCTCGCGCTGATGGACGCCGGGGTGCCGATCACGGCCCCCGTCGCCGGCATCGCGATGGGCTTGGTGCTGGAAGGCGGCCAGTACCGCGTCCTCACCGACATCCTGGGGATGGAGGACCACCTGGGCGACATGGACTTCAAGGTCGCCGGGACGCGGACGGGCATCACCGCCCTGCAGATGGATATCAAGGTCAAGGGCATCTCTGACCAGATTATGAAAGAGGCTTTGGAACAGGCGCGCGAGGCGCGGTTCAAGATTCTGGACGTGATCCACGAGACGCTCGACGGGCCGCGGCCCGACCTGTCTGCACACGCGCCGCGGATGCTGATCCTGCACGTCGACCCCGACAAGCTGGGGGCGGTCATCGGCAGCGGTGGAAAGACGGTGCGCGCCATCCAGGACGAGTTCGACGTCAAGGTCGACATCCAGGACGACGGGACGATCTACGTGGCGTCGGTCGATGGACCTAGCGCAGAGAAGGCGCGCGAGATGATCGAGCAGTTGACCATCGAACCCGAACCGGGCGAAATCTTCACCGGCCGGGTGGTGCGCATCACCGACTTCGGCGCGTTCGTCGAGTTGGTGCCCGGCACCGATGGCATGGTGCACATCTCGCAGCTCTCGGACCGCCCGATCAACACCGTCCGCGACGCAGTGGACCTCAATGACGAGATCATGGTGATGATCACCGACGTCAGCTCCGACGGCAAGATTCGCCTCTCGCGCAAAGCGGTGCTGGAGGGATGGACGCTGGAGGAAGCACGCGCCAACGACCGTCCAGGCGGTGGCAGCAGCGGCGGGAACAGAGGCCGCCGTCCCAACGACGATCGCCGTCCGCCTCGCCGCCGGTAAGATCGAACGAGAGCCGGGATGGACGAAAAGGAATCCCTGCAACTCTTAGAATCCACGCTGCCGGGTTCGGCCGCTCCCGCTCAGGGGGCGGCTGGACCTGGTTGGGTATACAAAAGCGGACGGTTCCTGTTCAAGGTTCTGAAAGAGATCTTGGGAACCGTCTTGCCGGCGATCTTCATCGCCCTGGTGATCAACGTCTTCGTCGCCCAGGCGATGGTCGTGCACGGGCCGAGCATGCAGCCCACGCTCTACTACGACGAACGCGTGGTGATCGAGAAGGTTTCTTACTACCTGCACGAACCGCGCCGAGGGGACATCGTAGTGATCGACGTGCCGGGTCAGGAGGAACCACTGATCAAGCGCGTGATGGCGCTGCCCGGCGAGACGGTCGCCGTCCGCTCCGGACAGGTCTACATCAACGACGAACCCATCAACGAGCCGTGGACCGTGCAATTGGGCGGCCCCGACTATCCCCCCACCACCGTGCCGCCGGAACACGTCTTCATCCTGGGAGACAATCGCGGGCACTCCAACGACTCGCGGGCCTTCGGCCCGGTCCATATGGACCGCATCCTGGGGCGGGCCTGGTTGGTCTACTGGCCGTTGGATATGCTGGGGTTGATCCGCTAATAGGGTCACGACCCACCGAACCGCCACAAAGGCGCGAAAATGCCCTTCGCGCTCGGCGCGGGTCCACGCCCCTGCAAAGCTCTGGTCAACCACGGTCGGCGGGTTGGAAACCCGCCCTACAGGGCCGTAGGCTTATTTTCGGAGCAGAGAAAGTGCAATGAGCGAATCGACGGCGAAATGGGATTCAACCACCAAGCGCATCGTCGCGCTGGTCCTCTTTCTCATCTTCGTATTGGTCGTGTACCGCTTCCGCATCGTTCTCCCACCGCTGCTGATCGCGTTCCTGCTCGCCTTCGTCATCGACCCGGCGGTGGATTTCCTCGAAGTGCGGGCCAAGCTCTCACGCACAACCGCGACGGCGGTGATCTTCCTGGCACTCATCTTGGCAGCCGTCACCGCGCCGGTCGTGGCGGTGCCCCCTGTACTCCGCGCCATCCGCTCGCTCAACCTGGACTTCGCTCAAATCCTGTTGGACGTAGAGCGACTGGCCGCCCAACCGATCGTCTTTTTGGGGCAGGAGTGGGACTTGCTCGCGGTCTACCAGGAACTGCGCGAGGCCCTGCAAGGGTTCATCTCCACCGTCGCATCGGGCACGTTCGACGTCGTCCTCGGGTTCGCCTCGACGCTGTTCTGGCTGGTCTTCATCCTGCTCTCGGCCTTCTACCTGGTGCGGGACGCCAACCGCATCATCAGTTGGCTGGACGCGCTGCCCCCCACCCCGTTCCGCGAGGACTTCGTCCAACTGAGGTTGCGGATCACTGAAGTGTGGCACGCCTTCTTGCGCGGCCAGTTGTTGATGGGTGTTTTTCTGGCCGTCATCACGACCGTGACGGCAAGCATCGTGGGGCTGCCCAACGCGCTGGCTCTGGGGTTGCTGGCCGGCGTGATGGAGTTCATTCCCAACATCGGCCCCATCATCGCCGCCGTCCCCGCCGTGGCCGTCGCGTTCTTCGAAGGCTCAACCTGGATCCCCCTGAGCAATTTCTGGTTCACCCTCCTGGTATTGGGGCTGTACCTGATCATCCAACAGGTCGAAAACAACCTGCTGCTGCCTCGCGTGATGGGGCAAAGTCTGGACCTCCACCCGCTGATCGTGCTGATCGCCGTCATCGCCGGCGGCAGCCTGGCGGGCATCCTGGGGATGCTGATCGCCGCTCCGATGGTGGCAACGCTGCGCGTGATGATCGGCTACATCTACCACCGCCTGACCGACCAGGACCCCTTCCCGGCCCGAGAAAAATATAAACGTAAACAAGGGCTTGGCCGCAGACTGTGGAACAGGCTGCGGCGGCACAAGCTCGTCCGGCAGTGGCGCATTCGACCGGCCCGCCCGGAGGACGCAGAAGCAGTACAGCACATCTGCGCCCGCCTCGGGGATGGGGATGACTACATCGCGATGGTTTGGGACGCCTGGCTGAACGACCCCCACGGCGAGTTGAGCGTGCTCGATCTCGATGGGTGCGTCCTGGCGCTGGGCAAGCTGACCCGCATAGCCGACGACGAATGGTGGCTGGAAGGCCTGCGCGTCGACCCCGACTACCACCGCATGGGCATCGCCGGTATGCTGCTGGCGTATCACGTCGAGCTGGCCGAGCGGGTAGGTGCGGGTATGCTGCGATTCGGCACGGCGTCGCACAACCGCCCCGTACACAAGAACGCCGAACGGGCCGGGTTCACCCACGTCGCCGCGTTCGCGCCCTTCAAAGCCGAACCGCTGCCGGGCCTCTGCGCCCTGCGCCGGTTGACGGCCGACGACGTGGACGCAGCCTGGCAACTGATCGAACACTCCCCCATCTTCGAAGCGGCGGCCGGGCTGTACGAAATCTGGTGGCAGTGGATGGCTCTGACCCGCGCGCGGCTGGCGGCGCACCTCACCGCCGGAGACGTGTGGGGCAGCGACATCGACGGGCAGTTGCAAGCTATTGCTATCACTTTCGAGGATCCAGAGGAAGATAAGAGCCTGACGGCCGGCTATCTGGATGGCACGCCAGAAGGTCTCACTGCAATCACCTGGGGGCTGCGAATGCTGGCCGGCCAGAAAGGAACCGCTCCGTTGCGCGCGCGCTGCCTGTCTTATCCGCCGCTCGTCAAGGCGGTCGAAGCAGGGGGCGCTAAACGCGCATGGGAGCACGAGTTGTGGATCTATGAACGTCCAATAATGAAAGGAGATGTTACCGATGGAAGAGAAAGAGATCGAGATACTGGCGGAGACTGAAGACTTCAGCATCTGGCGGGTCGAAGAACCGGACGACGAAATCACGTATCACGTCGAATTCGGCAGTCACACGGCCCACTTCTTCCAGGAAGAGTGGGAGCAATTTCTGGCGCTGATCGAACAACTCAAAAAAGCCTGAATCCACTCAAGGAGGAAGCCATTGCTCAGACCTGGAGGACATCCCCCCAAGGTACAAGAATGGTACGACAAGCTGGCCCCGCTGGTCGCTGAATCGCGGGAGCGATTGAAAAGCACCGCGCCCGCCAAGCTGGCACTGCGCAGCGGCTGCACCCGCGATCCCGACGGCGCGCTCCGCCTGGCCTTTATGTGGCGCGACTACCTGATTCGGCCGCCCGATTTTTCGATTGAGCAAGCCGACACGGGGAAAACGCCCGCCTCCTTCACCCAGGCCCTGATCCTGACCTATCTGGTAAGCGCCGACGGCACGACGCCGTCCCGGCGGTGGCAGGGATTCCGCGAGCTGCCCGACGGCATGTTCTACGCACAGGCCTTTCGTGGGTACGCCGAAGACCGCCTGGCCCGCGAGCTGGGCGCGGAGGGCATGGCCGCGCTTCATCGCGCCGCGCAGGCGCTGGATGGTCAGCCCATCGATGTCGGAGACGCCGGCTACGCCTTCACAGTCATGCCCCACATCCACGTCGCCGCGGTGTACTGGTTGGGAGATGAGGATTTCCCTTCGCGGACGTCCATTCTCTTCGAAGACACAGCCTCGCACTACATGCCGACCGACGGGTTGGCAATCCTGGGCAGCCATCTGGCCACGGCCATCGTCAAAGCCGCGCACACCCACACGTAAGGCTCGCAGGGGAGCACAGTCTGTGTTATAATGACGCGCAACACGCGGCGAAACGTGTTGCGCGTTCTGTATCTGATGGTCAGGAGAAAGTTTTATATGTTCTCGATGCCTGCACTCAATGTGCTCGTCTCTCGCCTGGTCTTCTTGTTGATCGGCGCACCGATTCACGAATGGGCCCACGCGTGGTCGGCCTACGAGCTGGGCGACGATACCGCCAGCATGGCGGGCCGCCTGACGCTCAACCCTCTGGCGCACCTCGACGCCATCGGCACGATTCTCATCCTGCTGACTGGGTTCGGTTGGGCGAAGCCCGTACCGGTCAACCCCTACCGCATGCGCGTCGAAGCGCGCACCGGTATGGCAATCAGCGCGTTCGCCGGCCCCGTCTCGAACTTCCTGCTGGCGATGATCTGCGCTATCCCCTTCCGGTTGGGCCTGCTGAGCTACGCCGACCCGCGCCTGCTGCCTCAGATGTTGGTCGAAATTGCCAGCGTCAGCCTGGGGCTGGGGCTGTTCAACCTGCTGCCCATCTACCCGCTGGACGGGGAGAAGGTCCTGATGGGGCTGCTGCCGCGCGAGATGGGCGACATGCTGCTGTCGCTCCGGCCCTTCAGCCCCTACATTTTAATGGGCGTTATCGGTCTGGGAATCGCCAGCACACTCATCGGGATCATCTTCCGGCCGATCTGGATGGCGCTCTTCTTCTGATCGTGATCGAACGAGCCGCCTACCGGGCGCGTCAGTTCTTACACGCACTGGCCGCCCCACTGATCGACCACGGCCTCGAAGACGTCGCGCAGGTACTGACGCCGGCGCAGCAGGCGCTCTTTTTGCGGATGGCGCCGGTCGACCGCCGCCACACGCTGGCGGTGTATCGCGATCTGGCCACCAGCGGGCCGCTGCCCCACGACCTGCTCGTGGCAGCGCTGCTCCACGACATCGGCAAGGCCGCCGCCCCGGCGCGACTGGCGGTGGGCGTGCTCAAGGTACTGCTGGAACGGTTCGCGCCGCGCTGGCTGGAACGGCTGAGCCGGAGCGAACCGCATGGGTGGCGCCGGCCGTTCGTGATCTACCGACAGCACCCGCACATCGGCGCGGAGTGGGCCGCGCAGGCGGGCTGCTCGCCGCTCACGGTGGCCCTGATTCGCCAGCACGAGTGCCCGAACCCACAGCAGGACGAGGAAATGAGCCGTTTGCTCGCGCTGCTGCACGCAGCGGACGAACGCTGGTAAGTATCTTCTCGAAAAGTGGGGATGGGGGTTTTGCGGGCGGCTTCGCCGCCCGCAAAACCCCCATCTTCTCCCCGCTTTATTGAGAAGTAGCACTGGTAACAAGAACTTGTTGGAGGAAGAGGAAACTATGGAAGGTTGCATTGCAATCATTGGCCTGGGGTGCACCGGCACGTCGATCGGGTTGGCTCTGCGCCATCGCTGGCCCCAACTCGAAGTGCGCGGCCACGACGGCGACAGCGAATTCGCCAACCAGGCGCTACAAATGGGGGCGGTCAGCAAGACCTACGGGAACCTGCGCGCCGCCTGCAAAGACGCCTCGATGGTCATCCTGGACCTGCCCCTGCCGTCCCTGCGGCGCACGTTGGAGATCCTGGGCCCTTCACTGAGCGAGGGCTGCATCGTCACGGAGACCGGCCCGCTGAAGGTGCCGGTGATCCAATGGGCCCGCGACTACTTGCCCGAACACGCGCGCTTCATCGCCGGCACCCCCATCCCAGGCCCGGTCGCCAATGTGGAAATGCCCTTGCAGCGCCCAGACGCGGCCAAAGTCGACATGTTCAAGGACGGCCTGTACTGCATCACTCACGCCGTAGACACCGCGCCCGGCGCAGTGGCCGCGCTGGAGAACCTGGCCCGCGACCTGGAGGCCAGGCCGCTCTTTTTGGACCCCGTGGAGCACGATGGGCTGCACGCCGGCGTGGCCGGATTGCCCACGCTGCTCGCGATGGCGCTGCTGCACGCCACCGTCGGTTCACCCGGTTGGGAGGACATGCGCAAGGTCGCCGGGTACGACTTCGCCACGCTCACCAGCCTGCTCGCCGATGACCCCATCGCCCGGCAAGAAGGCGCGCTGCTCAACAAGGAAAACCTGCTGCTCCGGCTGGACCTATTCATGAAAGAGCTGTACACCATCCGGCAGTGGCTCCAGGAAAGCGACACGCAGACCTTCGCAGAAACGTTCCAAAAGGCCTCCCGCGGGCGAGCGCGCTGGCTGTCGGATCGCACGCGCGGATGGCAGGAAGAACGCGACATAAGCGAGATTCCTACGTTCAAAGATCAGGTGTCGGAGATGTTCGTGGGGCGGCTGTTCAGACGCCGCCCGCCGCGGGAAAACGACTGACACACACCACCGATATGCCCCTGAACAGGCCGTTACGCATCTTGATGATCGCTCCCACGGCCTTCTTCCTTGACTACGGCTGCCACGTCCGCATTCTGGAGGAAGCGCGGGTGCTGAAGCGCCTCGGGCACGCGGTGACCATCGTCACCTACCACCTGGGGCGTGACCTGCCCGACCTGGAGATCGTGCGCTCTCGTCCCACCCCCTGGCGCGCCGACTACGAGGTCGGTTCCAGTATGCACAAGATCGCCTTCGACTTGTTGCTGGGCTGGCGCGTGCTGGGGCTCGTCCTCAGCCGGCGCTTCGACCTGATCCACGCCCATCTCTACGACGGTGCGCTGATGGGGACGGTCATCGGCGGGCTGCGCCGGCTGCCCGTGGTCTTTGACCGCCAGGGCAGCTTGACCGGCGAAATGGTCGACCACCGCTTCCTCGATCCCAACGGACGCTGGTTCCGTTGGGTAAGACTGCTGGAAGACAACATCGACCACATGGCCGACAAGATCGTCACCAGCACCCAAGACGGCGCGATTCAACTGGAGCGGCAGTGCGATTGCGACGCCGACTACGTCCGCCCGCTGCCCGACTGCGTCAACCTGGCCTTCTTCCACCCCGACGTGTTGAGCGCCGGCGAGGTCGCCGCCCGGCGCGCCGCACTGGGCCTCCCTATCGACCGGCCGGTCGTCGCCTACGTGGGGCTCCTGGCCGACTACCAGGGCATCCCACACCTCCTGCAAGCCGCTCAGATTCTCAAACTGCGGCAGGTCGACGTCCGGTTTCTGATCGGCGGATTCCCCGCCGTCGAGCACTACCGGCGTATGGCAGACGACCTGGGCATCGGTGAGCAGGTCATCTTCACCGGCAAGGTGCCTTACCACGACACGCCCGCCCAACTGGCACTGGGCGACATCGCCGTGGCCCCCAAGCTGTCTGCCACCGAAGGCAGCGGCAAGATTCTGAACTATATGGCGATGGAACTGCCCACCGTCGCGTTCGATACACCGGTGAGCCGCGAGTACCTGGGCGGTCTCGGCGTGTACGCCAAGCCGGCCGGTGACCCCGCCGCACTCGCCGACGGCATCCAGAAACTGGCCCTCGACCCCGAGTTGCGCCTGTCGCTGGGCAAAGCGCTCCGCCGCCGGGCTGCCCTGCACTTTTCGTGGGACCGCTCCGGGCGGCAGTTGGTCAGAACGTACTTCGAATTGCTCGACCAGAAGCGGCGGTGAAGGCCATGTCGATGCGCAACAGATTGCACGAGCTGTGGCAGTACCGCGACCTGATCCGCAACCTGGTGACGCGCGACGTGAAGGTGCGCTACCGCAACTCGCTCCTGGGCATCGCCTGGTCGTGGATCAACCCGCTGCTGATGATGGCCGTCTACACCGTCGTCTTCACCGTCCTCACCGGCGACCAGGACGGCACGCCCAACTATCCCGTCTTCATCCTCAGCGCCCTTTTGCCCTGGAATTTCTGCGCCACCGCCATTGCTCAAACCACCAACTGCATCCTCGATGGCGCACACATGATCAAAAAAGCCTACTTCCCCCGCGAAATCCTGCCTATGACCGCAGTCGCCAGCAATCTGATCAACTTGCTCCTCTCCTTACCGGTCTTTTTCTTGCTCGCCGTGGCGATGGGCAACCCGATCAGCGCGTGGGTGCTGCTGCTGCCCATCGTCATTCTGATTCAGACGGCCTTCGTGCTCGGCCTCGGCATGCTCACCGCCACCCTCAACGTCTTCTACCGCGACACGCAGATCATTATGAACGTGCTGCTCCTGGCGTGGTTCTTCCTCACCCCCGTCTTCTACTCGATCAACCACGTCCCAGAGACGTACACGGTGTGGGGAATGGACCTCGCCGTCCGGCGCTACTTGCAGTGGGTGAATCCAATGGCCTCGATCATCGCCGCCTACCGCGACCTGCTCTACTACGGCGCACCCACGGGATGGGACTTTCTACTCCGCACTGCCGTGACGTCGTTCGCCGTCTTGATGGGCGGGTACGCGGTCTTCCAACGATACAGTTGGCGATTTAGCGAGGAAGTGTGAGCAGATTGCAGATGCAGGGCCAAGGTTACTTCTTTGCCCCTTGCAACCTTGAGAGGAACGTTGGGTATGTATACGCGTGTCGTGGTTCTCGCGTCGGTCTCAGTTGAAGGCCGGGAACCGCTATTCGACTACAGCCTCCCCAGCGCATTGGCGGGGAAGGTGGCGGTCGGTTCTCTGCTGACGGTGCCCTTCGGCAAGCGCTGGCTCTACGCCGTCGCCGTCGGCCTGCCGGAGACGCCCGCCGTGGCAGAGACACGCCCGGTGCAGTCGTTGGTCGATCCCCAGCCGGTGCTGACCCCGGCGCAGGTCGACCTGGCGCGTTGGATGCAGCACGCCTACCTGGCCCCGCTGTGGCGCTGTGTCACGCTGATGCTTCCCCCCGGCCTCGTCGGCCACGCCGACGTCGAAGTGGCGCTGGAGGAGGCAGCCAAGCCGGAGGACGTGCGCACCCTGGCGCAGGAGCAGTTGTTCCACGTGCTCGACCATCGCGGCCCGCTGCGCGGCCGCCAGCTCGACCGGGTCCTGCCGCGCCAGCAGTGGCGCGTCGCCGCAACCCAACTCGCCCGCCGCAAGGTGGTGGTCAAGTCGCCCGTCCTCGCCCCGCCGCGGATGAAACCCAAGCAAGTGCGCACCGTCGCCTGGGTCGGTTACCCGGCCGACCTCGACACGGCGCTGGCGGGCCTCAAGAGCCCCCTCTACGCCGACGTCGCCCGCGTCCTCCAACGCGAACCCGCCCCCGTCGAGGATAGCTGGGTCTACGCCGAAACCGGCTGTTCGAACTACCACCTCAACAAACTCGCCCAGCGCGGCCTGGTCGCCTTCGACCTGGAAGAAACCTGGCGCGACCCCCTGGCCGACGAAACCTTCGTCCCCGATACACCGCCCTCTCTCACCTCCGACCAACAAGCCGTCTGGAACCGCATTCTCTCCGCCCTCACCAACCCTCAACCTACGCCCCCAACTTTCCTCCTCCACGGCGTGACCGGTTCCGGCAAGACCGAAATCTACCTGCGCGCCACCGCCGAGATGCTGGCCCAGGGCCGGCAGACCATCGTCCTGGTGCCCGAAATCAGCCTCACCCCGCAGACCGCGCACCGCTTCGGCGCGCGCTTCGGGCGGCGCGTGGCCGTCCTCCACAGTGCCCTCTCCGACGGCGAGCGGTACGATACCTGGCGGCGCGCCCGCGCCGGCCTCGTCGACGTCGTCATCGGGCCCCGCTCGGCGCTCTTTACCCCGCTCCCGCACCTGGGCCTGATCGTGTTGGACGAGGAACACGACGCCAGTTACAAGCAGGAGGAGATCGTCGACGAGGGCCGCTGGACGCGCCCGCGCAGCGAACCGCTGGCCCCCTTCTACCACGCCCGCGACGCCGCCATCGAACTCGCGCGCCTGACCGGCGCGGCCGTGATCCTCGGCTCTGCCACCCCCAGCCTGCAATCGTATCACCGCGCCCAACAAGGCCACTACACGCTCCTGGAGATGCCGCGTCGCATCATGGGCCACGCCCGCCGCCTGGACGACCTGCAAGCCCGCTACCAGGTGCGCCAGACCGACTACCACCCTCTGGACGACGGGCCGGCCGAGGCGCGCTACGCGCCGCTGCCACCCGTGCAAGTGGTCGATATGCGCGCCGAGTTGCAAGCCGGCAACCGCTCCATCTTCAGCCGGCCCCTGGAGCGCGCTCTGGACGAGGCACTGGAGCGCGGCGAGCAGGCGATCCTCTTCCTCAACCGCCGCGGCACGGCCACGTTCGTCCTCTGCCGCGACTGCGGCTACGTCGTCAAATGTCCGCATTGTGATGTGCCTCTCACCTACCACGGCCCGCGTGCAGCCCTGATCTGCCACCACTGCCAGCACCAGGAACCGCCGCCGGAACGCTGCCCGCGCTGCGGCAGGCAGCGCATCCGCTATTTCGGCCTGGGCACCGAGCAAGTCGAGAACGAAGTCCACGCGCGCTGGCCCGCCACCCGCACCCTGCGCTGGGACCACGACACCGCCCGCGACCACGCCACCCACGCGGCGATCCTGCACCTCTTCAGCGCCGGGCTGGCCCACGTCCTGGTGGGCACGCAAATGATCGCCAAGGGCCTCGACCTGCCCTTGGTGACGGTGGTGGGGGTCATCTCGGCCGACACCGCGCTCGACCTGCCCGATTTCCGCGCCGCCGAGCGCACATTCCAACTGCTGGAACAGGTCGCCGGTCGCGCCGGACGCGGCCTGCGCGCAGGGCGCGTGGTGATCCAGACCTACCACCCCGATCACTACGCCGTCCGTGCCGCCGAGCGCCACGACTACGCCGGGTTTGCCCAACAGGAATTGGCCTTCCGCCGCCAACTGGACTACCCACCCTACGTCCGCATGGCGCGTCTGCTCTACCGTGACCCGAGCGCCAGCCGCGCGCAGGCAGCCGCGGAGACCATGGCGGCCATCCTGCGCGCGGCACTGACGCGGGAGGGCCTGCCCCATACCGACCTGATCGGCCCCGCGCCGTCCTTCTTCGCCCAACTCGGCGGGGCCTATCGCTGGCAGCTTCTCCTCCGTCACGCCGATCCCGCCGCGTTCCTGCGCGCCGTCGACGTCCCACCCGGCTGGCAAATCGACGTCGACCCGGTAAACGTTCTATAATGGTAACTGCTCAGGCTGTGCGCCTGGCAGTTACCCGCCTGGCGCGTCGAAGGGAAAAGATGGGGGTTTTGCGGGCGGCTTCGCCGCCC
>JAFGOJ010000216.1 GCA_016926575.1 Anaerolineae bacterium
GCGCCCAAACACCGCGATCAACATCCTGACCGGGCTGGACTGGCTCAAGTCGGCGTTCGGCTGGAGCGATCAAAAAGGAGGAGAGCGGCTTCCTCCCCCGACTAGAAGTCGGGGGTTTCCGCCACCGAGATTCTATGAGTTGCAAAAAACCAGAGACTCTGGCAAGGGGGTAAGTGGTACCACTGCGCCAAGTACACAGGGTTCAGAAATGGCTGAAATTAGTGGGACGCCCACAGAGACTGGGACTTCTGAGTTCGTGGTTGCAGCCTGGTGTTTGGGCACCAATGTGTCGGGGCAAACTGGAGAACAAACTTACTCGTTGATTGTAAGGTAGAAGACAAAGTATCACCTCGTCATTCGCGTAATCGCACTTTGAAATCGCTAATTATCACAGGTTTTGACTCAAGAATTTCAGCCAAAGCTTCATTAAAATGCACACTGAATCATGAGCGCAATTAAAGCAGAAGAACTCTGTCATTCTGAGCGAGCGCAGCGAGCGAAGAATCTCACCAGATGCTTTGAAGAACAATTTTCTGTGAAAAAGCGAGATTCTTCGTCTCTCCAGCCGCTTCGCGGCTTCCGTTCCTCAGAACGACAGGCGGAAAGCGGTGTTTCCGCAATTTATGCGTGTAAAAGAATTCGCTTTTTATCGATTCTATTACGCGAATGGTGAGTATCACGCCTCCAGTTGACTCCCCCAAGCTGGAGGCGCAAGTTGTTGCGGTGTACACCGCTTTGATACGTCTTTCAGACCAGGGTGTCACAATAAAGACACCTCAAAGTGGTCCGACTTTTGGGGCCAACCGCCTATAAATTGCGGTGACAGTGTGGGCTTATTAGGCCTGCGAAAACCACGATTGTTAGGGAGTGAATATGCCACATATGATGTCAGATCCAAATTGCTGGAACTATACATACTGCTGGAGATCTCCAAAGCCAATACCGTGCGCGTCGGGTGATGATTCGCTCGATAACAATAATGTGCTGTATGACCCATGCACAGAAAGGGCGAGGAAAAGAACCAGAAAGCGCATTGTCGCAGCTTTGACTTTCCTCTTCGACGAAGACTACGTTGCGGGCGGGCGGCTGTACTGGGGAAAAGACAAAGATTACAGCACGGCATTATTGATGGAGGGTTGGTGGTTTGTTCCGCCGGACGACGACTTGCCGTTCTTTGTAGGTAAGGATGAATTCGAAGCCCTGGACATCGTCCGCGAGCTTGTTCAGGAAGAGCGCCTGATTGCCTCTGATGGTGGAGTGTAAATAAAAACAGATGACTCTTCCATTTTCTCTTGGTTGGTATTGATATAACGTCAATATGTTTGCTTTATCGTGATCACCCACAGCCGCCGGCATCCTTGCCGGCGGGCTTCTGCTTTGACCGCATCGACCAGCGCAGTTCCGACCCCTTCACCGGGGCGGAGGCTGTCGATGTTCACAATTTCGCACGCGTCTCCATCGACGTGGTACGTCACCAACCCCACCCTCGCGCCATCGTTCAGCGCGACGAACCCGGGTAGCGCCGCGGGGTGGTAGACCGTTCCGTGGACGACGACCGCCTCGCTGCTCCAGCGCTGCGCGACGAACTGCCGCACCCACGCTCGTTCCTCGTCCCGTACCGCTCTGACGTTGATTCCTTGCGTCATTTTCTGGTTGGGTCACTTCTCGCGCGGCAGCACCTCGATCTCTTCCACCGGCACTTCCACGCGCCGCTCTTGGATCTGCACCACGACCGTGCCCTTCAACGGCAGCAAATCGATGACGCGGCCCTCTCCCTGCGGGGTCTGGACGAGCGCCTTGCGGCGGGGTAGGTCCTTCGAGGCTTCGATGTACATCTCGTGCTCGTAGGAGAGGCAGCAGCGCAATCGCCCGCACATCCCGGTGATCTCCGAGGGTGTCAGGGAGATGCCCTGGCTTTTTCCCATGCGGATCGAAATGGGGAGGAAATCGCTGAGGAAGGAGGAGCAGCAGCGCTGCTCGCCGCAGGCCCCGTACCCGCCCAGCAGCCGGGCGTGGTCTCGCGGCCCGATCTGGCGCAGGTTGATGCGGGCGCGCGTGGCGTTCCTGAGCTTTTTCTGGAGCCTTTGGACGTTCTCCTTCGACCCGTTGACGTACAGAATCGTCAACTGCTTCCCGTCCAGGGTATACTCGGCGGTGGCGAGCTTGATCTCCAGTTTTCCCTTGTTGATCTCTTGCTGCGCCGTATCGAGAATTTCCTGGGCTTTTTCCTGCCACTGCTGGCGCAGGGCCAGGTCGCGCCCGCTCGCGCGCCACAGGATGGGTTTGACGTCCTGCATATCCTTCGCTTCGACCTGGTGAATGTAGACCGCTTCACCGATCTGCTGCCCGCGGGCGGTATCCACGACGACGAAATCGCCGATCATCAGATCGTTCTCGTCGCCGGGAGAGAAATGGTAGACCTTGCCGCCGGCGTGAAAGCGCACGCCGACCACGATATGTTCTGAACCTGGCAACTCAGCCATGGCGTTACTCCATACTCCATCTTATCGGACACAAGCGGCGCGGCCTATAGACCGCGCCGACTTGCCGACTTTCTTATATTCAACGACGTCTCGTAACTGCTCAGCTACGCTTCGCAGTTGCCCTTCCCCGTCCGCGAAGGGGGAGATGCTCGGGCGAACCGCCTGAGCAGTTACGACGTCTCTACTTCTTCTTTGATGCCAGCTCCTCTGCGTAAGCGGTGGGGTGGATTTCGGCGTGATGGGAGGTGGGCCGGCTCAGTTTTTCCTTGTCGAACAAGAACGCGTCGCCGCCCTGGAACAGGGCAATCTCGTAGTTATTGTCCATCTTGATCGCGTCGAAGGGGCAAAACTCGGCGCAGAAGCCACACGACATACAGATGCCGATGTCGATGTGGAACGACGCCGGCGCACGCAATGCCTTGCCCGTCTCTGGGTCGGTTGCGCGTTCGATCCAGATACACTGGGGCGGGCAGACCCGCGCGCACATTCCGCACGCCACGCAGCGCAGTTGGGCGGGGTCTTCGTCATACAGCAGCATGGGGAAGCCGCGGTACCGCTCGGGGAGCGGAAGCCTCTCCTTGGGGTACTGGACGACGAAGATGCCGCGTCCCTCGGTGGGACTTTGGCGCGTGGGCAGCGCCTCGGCCGAGTAGCGCATGCCGAAGCCGCCCTTGAAGAACCACTTCGCGTCGTCGACGTACGACTCGAAGAACCGGCGCATCGTGACGCCAAATGACTTGAGAAAGGAAAGTCCGGTCTGCATTAGCGATCTACCTCCCCCAGGGTGATGTCGACACTGGCCAGGATAATCACCGTGTCAGCGATCAGGTACCCCTTGCACATCTCTTCCAGCGCGCCGAGGTTGACGAAAGATGGGGAGCGCACGTGGTAGCGATACGGGTTGTTGCCGCCCTCAGAGACGAGGTAGAATCCCAACTCGCCTTTGGGGGCCTCGATGCGCCCGTATGCCTCGCCGGCCGGCACCTTGATCAAGCCCTTCGGCTTCCCGTCCATAATTGGGCCGTCGGGCAGCCGGTTCAGGGCCTGCTGGAGGATGCGCACCGACTGGCGCATCTCTTCCAGGCGCACCATGTAGCGGTCGTACACGTCGCCATTCTGACGCGTGACTACGTCGAAGTCGAACGAGTCGTAGATGGAGTAGGGCTCGGCGCGGCGGATGTCGTAGGGCACGCCGGAGGCGCGCAGGAGCGGGCCGGTGCAGCCGTAGGCGATGGCCGTCTCTGCCGGCAGCACGCCCACGTTGATGCTGCGCTGCTTGAAGACCTCGTTATTGGTGAAGAACTGGTCCACCTTGTCGATGGCCTGGGGCAAGCGCTCGAAGGCCAACTGGCGGGCGTAGGCCACGTCGTCCGCGGTCATGTCGTGCGCCACGCCGCCGAAGCGCATATAGTTGCACATCATCCGCGAGCCGGAGACCCGCTCGAACAGGTCGACGATCAGCTCACGCTCTTCCATCCCCATCAGCATCGCCGTGAAATAGATGCCCAGGTCGTTCCCGGTGAAGCCGATGTCGATGATGTGGTTGATGAAGCGGGTGAATTCGGCCATGATGACCCGGATGTATTCCGCCCGCTCCGGCACCTTGACGTCCAGCAGCTTTTCCACCGCGACGGCATAGCCCAGGTTGTTCGACATCGAACAGACGTAGTCCAGCCGGTCGGTGTAGGGCATGTTCCCCAACCACGTGTTCCGCTCGCCGATCTTGTCGTGGCAGCGGTGGAGGAACCCGACCACCGGCTCCAGCTTCTTGATCGTCTCGCCCTCCAGCGTGACCAGCAGCCGGAGCACACCGTGGGTGCTGGGGTGGTGGGGACCCATATTCAGGACGACGCGGTCGGTGGGGTGGGCGGTGTCCTTCAGATCGGCGACCTGGTCGTGAGCGATATAGCCCCACGGGTCGTCGGTGGGGCACCAGCCCTGCATCGAAAAGTCGGCCGGGTAGCGCAGATTGCGCCCCAAGGGGACGCGGCTTTCCGCGCGCACCGGCGCGCCTTCGGGCCAGCGGCTGTCGAAGGGCTTGGTGTCTGCCTCGTAGTAGACCTCCTGGAAGCCTTTTTGCAAGGGATGGCCTGCGTAGCCCTCCCAGAGCAGGATGCGCCGCAGGTCGGGATGGCCTTCGAAGCGGATGCCCATCAGGTCCCACGCCTCGCGCTCCTGGAAGTCGGCGGAGGGAAAGAGCGGGGTGAGGGAGGGGACGGTGGGGTTCTCGCGGTCGGCGTGGACGTGGAGTACCAGCGGGCCGCCTTCGCTTTGGTAGAAATGGTAGACCGCTTCGAAGCGCGGGGGCAGGCCGTCGGTCGCCGCGGGATAGTCCACACCGGTGACGCTGGACAGGTAACGGAATCCTAGCTCGTCGCGCAGAGCGGTAGCGACGGCGACCAGGTGGTCGCGGTCGACGATCAGCCCGGTGTAGGGCGCGTGCGCGTCCTGAATGGCATCGGGGAACTTGGCTTTCAGGGTTTCGTGGGTGGCCTGGATAGTCATCAGTTTGCCTCACTCACTTGCTGTTCGAGTCGCCAGTCGACCAGGTCGGGCCCTAGTTCAGGCACGGGGATGCTTCCGGCCATTTCGCCCTTGCGGTACCAGCGCAGGTCCTTGATCGACTCGCGCTCCATGCGGGCGTGGATGCTGAGGATGCCGTGCAGCAGCGCCTCGGGGCGTGGCGGGCAGCCGGGCACGTAGACGTCGACGGGCAGGAACTTGTCGACCCCCGAGACGACGTTGTACCCTTCCTTGAACGGGCCGCCCGAAATCGCACAGGCGCCCATCGCCAGGACGTACTTGGGTTCCGGCATCTGGTTGTAGATGCGGATGACCTGGGGAGCCATCTTCTTCGTTACCGTGCCAGTGATCATCATCAGGTCGGCCTGCCGGGGACTGGCGCGCATGATCTCCATCCCAAAGCGTGACAAGTCGAACCGGGCGGCTGCCGCGGCGATCATTTCGATAGCGCAGCAGGCCAGGCCGAAAAAGATCGGCCAGAGAGAGCGCTTGCGGGCCCAGTTGTAGACGTGATCAATGGGGGTAAGATGGACAGTACCAACCAGATCAGGGGGAATATCGGGTAATTGCCTCTCGCGGCTTGGCATATCGTTGCTTCCTCCCTCTATAAGGAATGTGGAACAGTCGAGTGCAAACGATAAGATTTTACACCGGACTCTCTTTTTTCGCAACTGGGCTTTTTTCGGAATAGAGGCCATGATCACTGGGCTCACAACCGATGGGCGAAAATGGCTCCTGTCGTTGCGGGTCTCCTGACCCGCCGTTCCGCCCGGTCAGGAGACCGGGCGGAACAAGAGGGACCGCC
>JAFGOJ010000217.1 GCA_016926575.1 Anaerolineae bacterium
CCTGGGTCAACGCCTAAGGCGGCCTTCACCCTCCCGCAGGTTTGGAACCTGCGGGAGGGTGGGCATTTTCTGCCCTTTGTGATGGCCGGGCCGCTACGCGGCCTAAGGCCGTGGCGACTACTTCGAAAATAGGCCACCCCCTACTCGATCGCGGGCAGCACGAACGTGAAGACCGAGCCGACGCCGGGCCGGCTCTCGACCCAGATTCTGCCACCGTGTTTTTCGACGGCGGATTTGACGATCGTGAGTCCGAGGCCGGTGCCCTGGATGGTTTCAGTCTCTTCGGACTCGACGCGGTAGAAGCGCTCGAAGATGTAGGGTTGGTCGGCCAGGGGGATGCCGATGCCGCTATCTGCCACGCGCACGACGATGTAGGTCTTGTCTGAGGTAGCCTCGACGGCGATCCAGCCGCCTTCTGGGGTGTACTTGATGGCATTGCTGACGAGGTTTTCCATCACCTGCTGGAGGCGGCGGTGGTTGCCCCGGATCAACGGCAAGTTGGGCTTCTGCCAACGCAATTCGAGGTTCTTCTCGGCGGCCAGGTGCTGAAGCTCATCGACAACGATGTCGATGACCGCTTCGACGTGCAACGGCTCCATGTCCAGATCGTAGCCGGCCTCGATGCGGCCCAGGTCGAGCAGCTCGCCGATCAGTTCGGTAATTTCGGAGACGCTGGTGTGGACGCGCTGGACGAACTCCTGCTGCTGCTCGTTCAACGGTCCGACCCGTTGCAGGAGCGTGATGTAGCCCTGGATCGTGGTCAGCGGGGTGCGCAGGTCGTGGGACACAGTAGAGACGAACTCGGACTTGATGCGGTCGAGTTCCTTGAAGTGGGTGACGTCCTGCATCATCAACAGGTAGCCGACGCCTTCGACGGAGCTGAGGTAAGCGGTGAAGGTGCGGCCGTCGTATATGGCGACCTCCGCGCGGATCATGCGCTTGGCGCGCTGCACGCCGCGCAGAATCTCCTGGAGCGTGGGCTGCGTGATGACCTCGCCAGCCAGGCGGCCCACCGAGTTGGCAGGCAGTTGGAGCGTTCCGCAGGCGGCCGGGTTGCAGAGAAGGATGCGCTGGTCTGGGTCCATCACCACGACCGCCTCGCTGCTTTCGTGAAGCACCGTCTCCAGCTTACGCCGTTCCGTCTCCGCGCGTTCGTAGAGGCGCGCATTTTCCAGCGCCACGGCGGCGTAATCCGACAAGGTGGCAAGGAGTTGGACATCATGCTCGGAGAAGTTCTGCTGCGAGTGCCGGTTGGTGACGCCTAGCACGCCGATGATGCCGCGGTCGGGGCTGCGGATGGGGACGTAGACCAGCGCGTTGACCAAGTAGCCGGTGGCAACTTTTGCCTGCTGGCCGTTGATCATCACGGGGCGGCCGGAGTGGACCACCTCGCCGGCCAGGCTGTCGTCCACCAGCAGGCGCAGCCCGCGCGCGACGCGCTCTTCCAAGTTTTTGGCCGCGCGCAGCACCAAGGTGTTGCTCTGTTCTTCTTTGAGGAGCAGGAGCCCTTCTTCGGCGCGCGTCACGAAGACGGCGGCTTCGACCACACGGGTGAGGACGGCGCTCAAATCCAACAAGGAAGTGACCGAGCGGCCAATGGAGTACAGCGTGCGCATCTCCTGAATTTGGCGTTCGAGGCGTTCGTTGGCCTGTTGGAGCTGGACCACCAAGCGGTCGCGCTCGTCTCGCAGACGGCTCTTTTCCAGCACGCGCTCTACGGAGCGCTGCATCTCCGCCGGTTCGAACGGTTTGATGACGTAGTCCTGGACGCCCAGGCGGAACACCTGCACGACCAGGTCCTCGGAGCCGTGGAAGGTGTAGAAAATGACCGGAGTCTGCATTCCCTCTTCCCGCAGCCGGGTCAACACTTCGACGCCGGTCATGTGGGGCATCCTTTCATCCAGGATGATCAGGTCGGGCGGGGATTCGAGGGCCAGGCGGAGGCCGTCTTCCCCATTGGTGGCCGACATCATGCGGTAGCCGTTGGGCTCGATCACCATCGTGCGCAGAACTTCCTGGATTTCGTTGCTATCGTCGATTACGAGAATGCATTCTCCTGCCACGAGCGCCTCCATAACGCATGCGCTTACTATGTACTGACTTCAAATATAGCACAGTTTTCGGGAAACGGTAGTCGGAGGGAAGAAGCTAATCGGAGGGCCTTTGCCGGCCGAGCAGGCCCGCGCCGGCGGCCAATTCCTGCATCTCTTTGGTGATCGCTTCACGCCGGGCAGTCTGGACGACAATGGTCAGTTCGTCGATCAGGCGTTCGGCGTTTTGGGCAGCCCCCTCCATCATCTGGTAACGCATCGAGTGTTCGGCGGCGGCAGAATTCAGCAGCGCGCCGTGAAGCGTGACCGCGCTCCACTGCTCGACGATGCGCACGTAGAGGCCGAGCGGATCGGTCTCGACGGTCAGCGGGGGCCACAAGTCAGAGGAGGGGGGGCCTGGTGTAGGCGGCAACTGGGGCGGAATGAGGCGCTCGACCGCCGGCTGGTAGCTTCCCGGGCCGCGATACGTGTTGTAGATCACATCCACCGCGTCCAGTGCGTGGGCCTCGTAGCGAGACAGCCACTCGCGCGTCAGCTCGGATGCCATGCCGAACGTTGGCAGGGCCGTCACCGACAGCTTGCGCGACCAGGCCGGCGGGCATTCGACGTGGTGCAGGGCCTGCACCGCCTTGGAGCCGAAGGCCATCAGGTGCACCGCCGTCCCGGCCGCGGCCTGGTCGCGCAGATAGTGCGCGGCGTGCGCAGCAACCGCTTCATTGAACTGTCCACACAAGCCGCGCTCGCTTCCAATGACCAGCACGGCGACGGTATCGGGGGCAGCGGGACGCTGGCGTTCCCCACGGCGCTGCTCGGGGAGGTGGGGCAGCAATCCCGGCAACAGCGCCAGCAAGCGCCTGGCGTAGGCCTGCACGCCGCTGCGCTGCCTGATCGCAGCCTGCCAACTACCCAGTGAAACGGTGCGCAACGCGCCGAGGATCGGCTCGACGGTGCGGATATTTTCCAGTCGCTCCAGTGCGCTCTCGACGTCTTCCATCGTGGCCTAAAACGTTTCGAAACGGTCGATGTCCCAGACGAACACCACCGCGCTGCCCAACTCGGCGGTAACGGGCTTGGGGCGCAAGAAAGAAGGGAACTGTTCCGCTTCGCTCGATTCCACCGCGACACGGGAGTGGCAGGTCTCGGCAATGATGCCCAGCGCGCGATCCAGTTCGGCCTTCTCCACAGCGATGAAGAGCATGCTCTGAGCCTGGCGCAACATACCGCCGCGGCTCTCGCTGAACGTCGCCGTGAACCCGGCGTTGACCAGGGCGTCCAACACCCGTTCGGTCTCGTCCCGTGAAACGACAGCCATGATCATCTTCATTCTACGTCTCCTCGCGCGGATGCCGGGGCGTGGCGCTCGAACCAGATCGATTGGTAATCGACGATCAACTCTATCAGGGCCTGTCGCTCCTCATCCTCCAGGCGGCAGGTGTGCTCCAGGGTATGGCAGATACCCAGACGTTCGTTTTCCAGGTGAGCCAACAGGCCACTCTCGAACGCGGGGATGTCATCCAGGGCGACGTCGTCGAGCAGGCCCTCCGTGGCGGCCAGGAGGATGGCGATCTGGGAGACGAGGGGCAGTGGGGCGTGGACGGACTGCCCGAGGATGGCGCGTAGGCGTTCGCCGCGCAGGATCAGGCGGCGGGTCGATTCGTCCACCTCAGCGCCGAGGCGCGAGAAGGCGACGACTTCTTCGTACTGGGCCAGTTCGAGGCGCAAGCGTCCCGCGGCGGAACGCATGGCGGCAGTCTGAGCGCTGCCGCCCACACGCGAGACCGAGCGGCCGATGTCGACTGCCGGTTTGATGCCCCGGTTGAAGAGGGAGGTGTTGAGGACGATCTGCCCGTCGGTGATGGAGATCAGGTTGGTGGGGATGTAGGCCGACATATTGCCCAACTGCGTTTCGACGATCGGGAGCGCCGTCAGCGAGCCGCCGCCCGCAGCGTCGTTGAGCTTGCAGGCACGTTCGAGGAGCCGGGCGTGGAGGTAGAAGATGTCACCGGGGTAGGCCTCGCGTCCGGGCGGGCGGCGCAGCAGCAGGCTCAGCTCGCGGTAGGCGTCGGCGTGGCGCGACAGGTCGTCGTAGACGATCAGCACGTCCTGGTGATCTTCCATCAGGGATTCGGCGATGGTACAGCCGGCGTAGGGGGCCAGGTAGCGCATCGCGGGCGGGTCGTCGGGGCTGGAGAGGACGACGACGGTATAGTCCAGCGCGCCGTGTCGGCGCAGCGTTTCGATCACGCTCAGCGTGGACGACTTTTTCTGCCCGATGGCGACGTAGACACAGAGGACATTGCCATCACGTTGGTTGAGGATCGTGTCGACGGCTATCGCCGTCTTGCCCGTCTGCCGGTCGCCGAGGATCAACTCGCGCTGCCCGCGCCCGATGGGGATCAGCGCGTCGATGATCTTCAGCCCGGTGTGGAGCGGTTCCTCCACCAGAGCGCGCGCGACGATGCCCGGCGCGTCGTGTTCGAGGTAGCGTCGCTCCGTCGCACCGAGGAGGCCGTAGGTGTCCAGCGGTTTGCCCAGCGGATTGACCACGCGGCCCAGCAGGGAGCGGCCCACCGGCACGTCCAACTGCGCGCCGGTGGCAGTGACCAGAGAACCGCCCTGGATGCCCTCGTCGGGCCCGAGCAGGATCACGTCGACGTGAAAGTGATCGAGGTTCAGGATCAGGCCCTGCACGCCGGTGGAGAACGTGACCAATTCGTCGGTGCGGGCGTTGGGAAGGCCCGAGAGCGTGGCGACGCTGTTGCCGATGTGGAGGACGGTGCCCACGTCGAGGATGTGCACGTCGCCGAACGGTTGGCCGGCGCTTTCGCGCAGCGTTTGGAGCAGCGAGCGGACGAGGCCTTCGACGGGCGCAGGTTCCAACAGGCGGGCGATGGCCGCGCTGGTGTGCGCGACGACCTCCTGGGGCGGGACGTGTTCCCGCTCCAGTTGCGGTTCTTGCGCGTGGAGGGCCTGCAGGAGCGCTTTGACTTCAGGCCGGTTCATGGTGCAGTCGGTCCTGTAGGGTTCCGGCCACTTGCTCTCGCAGCGCGGCGATGTGCCCGGCAATGGAGTCGTCCAGGATCATATCGCCCATGCGCACGCGCACACCGGCGGCCAGGGCCGGGTCGATGGTCAACTCGATTTGCACATTGTGGTCGGCCAGAGCGGTGAGCGTGCGGGCCAGTTTTCCCTGCTGCTCGGGCGAAAGGGGCAAGGCACTGGTCACGTACGCGGTGGGTGCGCGCTTGTTCATCGCGCGGCGGAAGGCACGCACGCGGTCCATCTCGCTGCGCCCCATCTCCCAGATGCGCTCGTTGAGACGTTCGACCAGCGTTTCGTGAACGCCTTGGGGAGTCACCTGTCCGATGACCAACGTGCTGATTTCCAGGATGGCGTCCAACAGTTCGTCTTGAAATTCCTGGTGGTACTGCTGGCGCGCTTGGTGGGCGTCGAGGTGCGAGCGGGCCAGAATCCGTTCCACCTCGGCGTGGGTCTCATGGATCAGATGCTCTCTTTCCAAGCGTGCTTCTTCGCGCGCTGTGAGGAGCAGGTGGTTGGCCTCTTCTTCCACGTTCGACAGCCGCGCGTCCAGAGCGGCGCGCAGTTTCGCCGCGGCTTTGCGATCCGCCTCGATTTTTTCCAGTGCTTGCTTTCTCTTTTCGGTGCGTTCGTTCACGCTGGCCAGGACAGGCCGAAAGAGGAAGTAGTAGAGCAGGGCCGTCAACACCAGGAAGTTGAAGACCTGGAAGGCGACCGTTGCAAGGTCTATATCAAGCATTGGCTACCCCTGGAAAAAGCGGTCGAGCAGGGGGTTGGCGAAGATCAAGATCAAGACGACCAGCAGGACGTAAATCGCTGTCGATTCCAGCAAGGCCATCGCGATGATGAGCGTGCTGCGCAAGTCGTTGGCGATTTCGGGTTGGCGAGCCATGCCTTCGAGCGCCTTGATCACGGCGCGCCCCTCGACAATCGCCGGAACGATCGTGCCGAACAGGATTGCCAGCGCAGAGACGACAATCGTAACCAAAGTCACCAGAACGCCAGGGTCCATATCTGCCATAATTTACTCCTTTTCGTCAATTGATTTGTATTACGAGATTTCGCGGCTGTTGAGCTTTGCTCATTGGCTCTGATATCAATCTTCGCGGTAACTGCTCAGGCTGTGTGCCTGGCAGTTACCCGCCTGGCGTGTTGAAGGGAGAACTGGGGGTTTTGCGGGCGGCGAAGCCGCCCGCAAAACCCCCACTCCCCCTTTTCGCGGCGGGAAAGGCAACTGCGAA
>JAFGOJ010000218.1 GCA_016926575.1 Anaerolineae bacterium
CCTGGGTCAACGCCTAAGACGGCCTTCACCCTCCCGCAGGTTCCAAACCTGCGGGAGGGTGGGCATTTTCTGCCCTTTGTGGTGGCCCGCAGGGCCGTGGCGACTCCGTTGGCGTTTGTAGGGCGGGTTTCTTACCCGCCGATTGCGGCGGCTATGGAAATCCGCCCTACATTTTCGCCATCTGCCCACGTTTGACGGTTGCCAGGGAGCGCATATAATGTAACCGTATAGTCGATGCTGATCAGGGCGGGTTGTGATGACG
Organism: Anaerolineae bacterium; assembly: GCA_016926575.1. Lineage (GTDB taxonomy): Bacteria > Chloroflexota > Anaerolineae > B4-G1 > DUEL01 > JAFGOJ01. The sequence goes on from JAFGOJ010000218.1 coordinate 263, forward strand.
CGATTAGAACTTTCTGTGCTGGGCTCTTTCAAGCTCACTATCGACGCGCTGCCTGTCGAACAGCTCGGTAGCGACGTGGCGCTCGCAGCGCTGGCCTACCTGGCAGTGGACCCGGCCCGGTCTTATTCGCGTGAAGTGCTCTCCAAGCTGTTTTGGCCCGAGCGTTCGATCTCCGAGGGTCTGCAACATTTGCGCAAGACCCTTCAGCGGTTGCGCGATGTGATCGCAGACCGCGAAGCGAAACCCCCGTTTTTGCATGTGACCCGCTCGACGATCCACTTCAACGCGGCCAGCGATTACTGGCTGGACGTGAGCGAGTTCACCCGCGCGGTGGATGCGTCGAAGCGACACGTGCAGCACACAGACGCCTCCCGCACCCACATCCACCACTTGAAACAGGCTGTTGCGCTGTACCGAGGAGATTTTCTAGAGGGAATTTTCGTCTCCAGTGAACCTTTCGAGGCCTGGGTGCGGCAGAATCGAGAGTACTATCACCGCCAGGTGATTGAGGCGTTGTTCTGGTTGGCCGATTACCATCGCAGCTTGGGTGAGTACAGCGAGGCGTATCATTACGCTCGCCGGCAGGTGGAATTGGAACCGTGGCGCGAAGAGGCGCACCAGCAGGCGATGGAACTGTTGGCGCTCGACGAGCAGCGCAGCGCGGCGCTGGCATATTATGAGACGTACCGGCGGATTCTGGCGGAGAACCTGGGAGTCGAACCGGCCGTCGAAACGACGGCGTTGTATCGGCGGATTCGCGCCGGGGAGATGGGCGGGGACGCTGCGTTGACGAGCTTCCCGACGCAGCGCCGACAGGAGCGGGCGCGCGCTACGCACCATCTGCCTGCTCAGGGGACTCCCTTCACCGGACGAGAGAAAGAACTGAGTGAAGTGGTACGGCGGCTGCGCGACCCTGCCCGCCGCCTGGTAGCGTTGGTGGGCGCGGGTGGGGTGGGGAAGACACGTCTGTCGCTCGCGGCGGCGGAGCAAGTGCTGGAGGACTTCCCGGATGGCGCCTGGTTCGTCGGCCTGACCGACCGGGAGCGCGGAGGCGATGGCGTATCTAATGCCAATCACGCCTTGATCCTGGCTGTGGCCGAAGTGATGGGCATCGAACTGTCGGGGCGGCGCGCGCCGTACAGGGAGTTGTTGGGGGTGCTGCAGGATAAAGAGCTGTTGGTGGTACTGGATAATCTGGAGTTGATGGCGGAAGAGGAGACGCAGTTGTTGGCGGCGCTGGACGAGATGCCGGGAGTGAAAGTGTTGATCACGTCCCGCGGGCGAATGGGCCTCTCGGGTGAGGATGTGGTGCCAATCGAGGGGCTGCCGGTGCCTGCGTCGGAGCTGGAACCGGGCGCGGCGGAGTACAGCAGCGTGCAATTGTTTGCGGAACGCGCCGGCCGCGCGGCAGGCGGATTCGACCTGAATGCCGAGACGCTGCCGGGGGTGATTCGAATCTGCCGGGCGGTGAGTGGGTATCCTCTGGGGATCGAACTGGCCGCCGCGTGGGTGGGAAAAATAAGGGTGGACGAGATTGCACGGCTGGTGGAGGCAGACCTGAACCAGTTAGAGACGACGATGCGGGACGTCCCGGCGCGGCACCGGAGCATGCGGGCGGTGTTCGACGGCTCGTGGGAGCTGTTGGGGGAGGGCGAACGGGCAGCGCTGGCGGGAGTGTCGGTGTTCGCCGGGCGGTTCGACGAGGTGGCGGCGCGGGCCGTGGTCGACGTGGAGCGTGCGGTGCTGCGTTCTCTGGTCGACAAATCGCTGCTGCGGGAAAGTGAACAGGGGCGCTACGAACTGCATGGGCTGGTGCGCCAGTTCGCCAGAGAGAAGCTGGCGGAACGGGGCGAGGAGGCCCGCGCGTGTGAGCGTCACGGCGTGTACTACCTCGAATTGATGGGCACGTTGGCGGACGCGCTCGTGCGGCAGGGCGCAGACGCCCTGATGGAACAGATCGGTGGGCTGTTGGAAGACGTGCGCCGGGCGTGGATGTGGGCCGTGACCGACCGGCAGTACGCGGCGTTGGACCGGGGCATGGGCGGCCTGGCGCGGCTTTACTTGATGATGGGGCTGTTTCGAGAGGGGGAGGCCGCGTTCGGCGCGAGTGTCTCGCGGCTGCAAACCGAAGGGGCCGGCGAAAAAGCGAACGAACAGCGCGTAGCCCGCCTGCAGGTCGAATTGGCGCGCTTTCTCAATGCACAGGCCAAACACGAGCAGGCGTCGATGGTGTTGGCGGCGGCGGAGCGTGCGGCTGTGGGCGACGAAGCGCTCACTGCGATGATACAGTTGGAGTGGGGGCGCGCGTTGTGGCCGCGCGGCGCGCACGCCGAGGCGCGCCGGCGCATCGAGGACGCGCTGGCGCTGGCACACGTCAAAAAGATGCGCGCGTTGGAAGCCGATGGGCTGTTCGAACTGGGCTCTGTCTGCTTCCAGGCGGCCTGCCTGGAGGAAGGACAGGCCTACGTGGAGCACGCTCTCGCGCTCTACAGCGAACTGGGGGACCGGCGCGGCGAGGGACTGGCGCTGAATCGGTTAGGGGTGGGCGCGATGCGCTGGGGCCGGTACGCAGAGGCGCAGGCGTATTACGAGGAGAGCGCACGTGCCTGCCGTGAGGCGGGGGATGTCATCAACCAGCGCGTCGCGTTGTTGAACCTTGGGCGGGTGCTGGCGGCGCAGGGAAAGTACGACGTGGCCAGGACGCACTACGAAGGGGCGCTACGCAGTTTCCGCGAGAGCCAGCAACGTTTCGGGGAGTGCCTGGCGCTGCGCAACATTGGCGAAGTCTACTTGAGGTTAGGGGATTGGACGGCGGCGCAGAATTGCCTCGACCCGGCCCTCAAAATCAGCCGGGAAATCCGCTACCGGGAGGTCGAAAGCGAGGTGTTGATGCGCCTGGCGTGGCTGGCCAGCCTCCAGCAGCAACATCAAACCGCGGAAGCGTATGCCGGACGGGCGCTTCGAATTTGCCAGGACATCGAGCACGAGGGGTGTGAGCGAGACGCCCTGTTTTTCCTCGGCAACGTGCTGGTGGGGCTGAAGCGGATGCAAGAGGCAGAGGCTGCTTACCGGAAAGCGATCGCGTTGTGGCAGCGTGGCAACCCAGACCTGAAGCCCGTGGAACCGCTGTCTGGCTTGATACGCGTGGCGTTGGCAGAAGGGCGCATCGCAGAGGCGCTGGTTATTGCAGACGAGGTTCTGATCGAGCTGGCCAGCCGACCGGGGCTGGAAGGGACCTACCAGCCCCTGGACGTCTACCTGGCGGTGTACGACGCGTTGCGGGAAAGCCGGGACCGGCGGGCCGAGGGGTTGCTGGGCCGCGCCTATGCGTTGTTGAAGGAGCGTTCGACGTGGATTGCCGACGAGCGGTTGCACCGTCTGTTTTTGGAGCAGGTGCCCGTTCATCAAATAGTTGTGCAGGCGTGGCGTGCGCGTCAAACATGACTTCGACTTGCGCGACGCGACGATATGAGTACCATGACGGTAACCCACTCACATTAGGAGGCATACGATGAGCGACGATTTGAGAGAGTTATTGAAGATTCCCGCAGCGGCAGTGGATGAGATCAACGCGTTCTTGCTTGACCCTCAAAACGAGGCGGTGGGTGCTTTTCTGGACGTGGTTGAAAAGTACGGCACGCCAGAGGAGATCAACCGCAAAGCGAAGGAAGCCCGCCAGCTTCCGAGCCTGATGGCGCGTCTGCGAGAGGTGGCGCCGGCCCACGTCGCCGATCTGGAGTGGCTGGCCGAGCAGCGCGATCGCGGCGCTTTCATCAGCATAGCCGATTACCGGCGCAGTGTCCTGGGCCAGAAGGCGGACGAGATCGATTTCGCGGATGAATTCGCCGTGACGCTCGAAATCAGCGCGCTACAGTATTTCCCGTTCCTCATCGAAGAAGCCAAGCAAGCCATCGTCAACCGCGAGTTGATGCCCGGCCGCTTCATCCGTGTGCGCAAGATGAAAGAGCAGGTGGCCGACGGTGACATTCTGGCCGTCGCTGCCGCGATGCAGATCGTCGGCGCCAGCTACGTGGAGACGTTGGACACCAAGGGCACCGACGGGTCGAACGTCCACCTGGGCGGCCCCGCGACGATCACCGGCTACTTCGGCGGCGTCGGCCAGCCCAACGATTATGCCCTCAAATGGCTCGACGAATTCCTTCACTACTACACCACCTACGGCATCAGGCAGGTGCTCAACGTCAACCCCGGCACCGTCTTCGTGAGCTACTTCCTCTACAAGTTGGGGGTCGACAACGAGTTCAAGATCTCCGTCTACATGGGGAACGACAACCCCTACGCGGCGCTGTGGACGTTGATAGGGGCCAAGCTCTTCTCGCGCCCCGATGGCACCAGCCCGCTCATCGGCTTCAATTGGTCCAACTCGGTCAACAACGAGACCATCGAGATTACGGCGCAGATTCGTGAGGCGCTGGGCTTCGAGGACGTGGTGCGCTTCGAACACCACATCACAGAGACGTACAAATCCATCGTCCGCCAGCCCTACGACAAATTGGGCGAGCTGGTCGAACTGGCGGACCACGTCGCCAACATCTCCGCCAAGCACGAGGGCGCAGACCCGGAGATCGACAAGGACCGCGAGCATCCCTCCGACATCCTTGACTACTTCCGTGACCGGAGTGAGATCGAGGCAGCGGGTGAGATGCCCTACATGTTGCGCAACTATCTGGACAAGCACAACGCGGTCAACCGCACGGCCCGCGCGTTGACCGAGAAAGGGCTGTCCTTCATCGCTGCGCGCCACCTCCACGCGGTGGAATAGTCGCCCCCGTGGCGCACAATGACCGGTTGGTAGAGACGCCCACCGGGGCGTCTCTACAGTTTTTGTAACTGCTCAGAACGCACCGTCTGAGCAGTTACCCATTTTTATGGTTGCCAAAAAGCTGTACCTATGTTAGTATGTAACTGCTCAGGCTGTGCGCCTGGCAGTTACCCGCCTGGCGCGTCGAAGGAAGAACAGGGGGTTTTGCGGGCGGAGAAGCCGCCCGCAAAACCCCCACTCTTCCTCTTTCGCGGCGAAGTGAGGTAACTGCGAAGCGTAGCTGAGCAGTTACGTTAGTATTCGAATGGCGTTCTGCCCCAATAGATTCCCCTGGCAGTCCTCAGCGGGGGCCGGTGTGTTGCCTGGTTATGTAGTGAGGCCTTCGGGCCGAGGAGGTTAAGATGGAACTACCGGTAGGACTTCGCCACGTGCTTTCTGAGACCCGCTTGCACACCGACGATCGGGAGTACGTCATCGTCAGTTTGCCCTTGGACCAACTGCATGAGGGAATGGCCGCGTTGGCGCAGCGCGCGGAGCCGTTCTCGGCCGCTGTGGTCGACAAGGACGAGCTGACGCTGGTCATGCCCGGTGACGTGTGGCGTGCGGCGCGGGATGAGTTGGATTGGGAAGAGGAGGCGGCGGGCTACCGCCTGATTACGTTCGACGTCTCCCTGGGCCTGGGGTTGGTTGGGTACGTCGCCACCCTCTCGCACGTCGTCGCTGCCGCGGGCGTGAGCCAACTGGTCTTTAGTGCTTACCAGCGGGATCACCTGTTGGTGCCCAGCGAGGATTTCGAGCGGGCGTGGGCGGCTTTGAGCGACTTCATCGATGCCTGCCGGAAGCAGGGTTGACAACTCCCCTCAGGGAGAGTAAAATCGTTTCGTTTGTAAAGGGGTGTGCATTGATTGGCGAAACGGTAGGCAGGTACGAAATCATCGATCACCTGGGCCACGGGGGTATGGCGGAGGTCTACAAAGCATACCACCCCGGGCTGGACCGGTACGTGGCAGTCAAGGTTATGCACACGTTCCTGGCCCGCGAGAAAGACTTCCTGGAGCGCTTCCAGCGTGAGGCAAAGGCCGTGGCTGCCTTGCGCCATCCGAACATTGTCCAGGTCTTCGACTTTGATTTCGACCAGCAGAAGAACTTCTATTACATGGTGATGGAGTTCCTCGACGGCCAGAGCCTCAAGACCCACCTTGAAGAGATGGCGGAACGGGGCGAACGGATGTCGCTGGACGAGGCGGTGCGCATCGTGACGTCTATTGGGGCAGCGCTTAGCTATGCCCACCGCCGGGGGATGGTGCACCGGGACGTGAAGCCGGCCAACGTGATGTTCAACAGCGACGGGCAGGCCATTCTGACCGACTTCGGCATCGCCAAGATGGTCAACGTTTCCGGGCTGACGGCCAGCGGCGCGATGGTGGGCACACCGGCCTACATCGCCCCGGAGCAGGGGCTGGGGAAGGCCGGCGATGAGCGCGCAGATATCTACTCGCTGGGCGTGATGCTGTATCAAATGGTGATCGGCGCGCTTCCTTTCGACGCCGACACGCCGATGGGCATCGTCATGAAGCACATCAGCGAACCGCTGCCCTCGCCGCGCGCGATCCGGCCCGACCTGCCGCCGGGCGTCGAGCGCGTCATCGTGCGGTCATTGGCCAAAGACCCCGACCAGCGTTACCAGACCGTCGCCGATTTCGTGGCCGATTTGCAACAGATGTCCAGCGGTGCCGTCCCCTCGGATACGGTGGTGATGTCCGGCGGGGTCGAGAAGACCATGGTGGGCGGTGCGGCGACGCCGCCGCCGGGGTACGTCACCCCGCCGCCG
>JAFGOJ010000219.1 GCA_016926575.1 Anaerolineae bacterium
CTCGATGTAGGGCGGGTTTCAAACCCGCCGACCATCGGTTACCAGGACTTTGCAGGGGCTCCGCCCCTGCACCCCGCCGGGGAAACCTGCGGTTTCCCCGGGCTCCTTCCGCAAAAGGGTTCTGAGCAACGCCGCCGTTTGTAGGAACGACCCGGCGGGTCGCCCCACGGCCGCCATTTTTTACTATTCGTGGAGGAATCCATTTATGAACCTGATCACGCTCTTCCTGGCCCTGCTCCCCATCATCGTCATCTTCCTGCTGCTGACCCTGCGCCGCACCCCCGCCGACGTGGCCGGGCTGATCGGCTGGCTCGTCACCGTGGCCGTGGCGTGGCTCGCCTTCCGCACTCCCCTCGCCATCGCGTTCCAGGCCAGCCTGGCCGGCGTGGTCGCCTCGCTGCCCATCGCCCTGGTCGTGGCAACCTCGATCCTCCAGGTGACGGTGATGCTGGAGACAGGGGCCATCGCCCGCGTCGTCGCGCTGATCAAGTCGGTCGCGCCGGACAACCGGGTGGTGCAGATCATGTTGATCAACGTCGGCGTAGGCACACTGCTGACCGCCCTGGGCGCGGTGCCGGTGTCGATCCTGCCGCCGATCATGCTTTCGCTGGGCTACTCCTCCTTCGCTGCCATCGCCCTGCCCGCCATCGGCTACGACGCGCTCTGCACCTACGCCCTGCTGGGCATCCCGGCCGTCGTCTTCGCCAACTTCGTCGGCCAGCCGGTGGACCAGGTCGGCCACCTCTTCGCCCGATATATGCCTGTCATCAGCACCGGCATCGCCATGGGCATGGTGTGGATCGTGGGGAAATGGAAGCTGCTCTGGCAAGGCCTGGTTCCGACGCTCGTCGCCGGGTTGACCGCCGGCTTCATCGCCATCGGGATGAACGCGCTGGGGTTGGTGACCCTCACCGGCATCGCTGCCGGGCTGGGCGTGGTCGCCGCGATGCTCGTCTACCTCAAAGCAACCGGCCAACCGATCGTCGACCGCAGCAAGCTGGGCGACGCCGATCTGATGGTGGAGCGTCGGATGTCGCTGCGCGCCGCGATCTCACCCTGGCTCATCCTCATCGCCGCCTCGCTGCTGGTCAACGCGCCCTTCCTGCCCTTCTTCGACCTCGCCTTTACCCGCCTGGCGATGCCATTGGAGATCATCCCCGGCGCGCCGGAGAAGGTGCGCCTCTTCTGGCAGGCCTACTTCTGGATCCTCGTCAGCACCGCGCTGGCCCTGCCGTTCCTCAAGCCCACGCGCGAGCAGATGCAGACGTCGCTGCGCAAATGGCTCGCACGCGCGCCCCGCCCGGTCTTCGCCGCAGCGGTCTTCTTCGCCATCGCCTTCGTCATCAACCACTCCGGCAAAGGGCTCGACTGGCAGTTAGCCGACCCAAGCCACAACATGGTGCAGGTCGTAGCGGGAACCGCTGCCGCGGCCTTCGGACGCCTCTACCCCTTCGTCGCGCCCTTCCTGGGGCTGCTGGGCGGGTTCGTCAGCGGATCCGAGACCTCGGCCATCGCCATGCTGACCGAGCTGCACCTCTCGACGTCGGCGCGCATCGGCGCGCACGGGCTGCTCGTCGCCGCCGCCAGCGGCATCGGCGGCGGGCTGGCCAGCGTCATCTCACCGGCCAAGCTGCAAAACGCCGCGGCCAGCATCGACCGCATCGGTGAAGAGGCACACGTCATCCGCACCACCTTCGTCATCTCCCTCGTCATCACCGCCGCCTGCGGCCTGATGACGCTGATCTGGGCGTTCTGATGATACGTGACAGGTGAGGCGGCTCACATGAACCGCCGCACCACCTCGGCCTCCGATCCCAACACCACCCGGTCGCCCAGGTCCAGCTCGTCCAGCGGCTTCCCGGTCGGTTCGCGGGCGATGGCCAGCACGTTGACCACGCTGCCCACGTCTGCGAAGCGCTGGTCGACAGTGGCCATGCCCACCATCGCCCCATCCGTGTCGCGCGCGCACGACGTCACCTGCCCCACCACGCGCCCGCGCCGGTCCGCCACCCGATCGCCCTGATTGGGCATCGGCCCGCCCTTCTCGGTCACGCGGAAGCGCACCAGGGTCATCTTGCGCGCGGCCATGCGCGTCCGGTACGGTGTGCGCCCCACGAAGAAGGGCTTGTAGAGCTTGACGTACCCCTCCAGGCCCGCGTCGTCGGGGCGCAGGTCCAGCGGCCCCGCCAGTTCGTGGCCGTAGAGCGGCAGCCCCGCCTCGATGCGCAGCGAATCGCGCGCCGCCAATCCCACCGGCAGCAACCCGAAAGCGTGCCCGAAGCGGAGCAACACATCCCATAATTGGGCCGCCCGCTCCGGGTGGACAAAGATCTCGAACCCGCGCGACTCGCCGGTGTAGCCAGTGCGCGCGACGATCAGGTCGAGCACCCCACCGGGCGCCTCCAGCCAGGGCCACTTCACCTCGATGACTCCCGTCCGCTGCATCCCCAGCAAAAGGCCACGAATCTCGGCCGTCGCCGGCCCCTGCGGAGCCGCCGCCAGCCAATCCAGCAGGATGTCCCGCGCGCGCGGCCCTTGCAGCGCCAGGTCGACACGCCAGTTATGCTCCTGGTCCGGCGCGCGCAGGTCGATGAGACGCGCTTGGAACGGCGAGCGCACCCACGGCCGCTCGGCGTCGATCAGCACCCGCCCCGTGTTCACCGCGTCGAGCCAGGCCCAATCCTTCTCCGCATTGGCCGCGTTGACCACCAGCATGTACCGGCCCGGCCCGCGCATGTAGACGATCAGGTCGTCGATCACCCGCCCCTGCGGGTCGAGCAGGAAACTGTAGTGAGATTGGCCCGGGCGCAGCCGGTTGACATCGTTGGTGGTGACCAGATCGAGGAATGCCGCCGCGCCAGGGCCGGAGACCTCGAAGATGCCCATGTGCCCCACGTCGAACAGACCCGCCGCGCCGCGCACAACCCGGTGTTCGTCGAGCACCGGGCCGTAGCGCAACGGCATCTCCCATCCGGCGAACGGCACGAAACTGGCCCCCAGCGCGGCGTGGGCCGCGTAGAGCGGGGTGCGCCGCAGCGGTCGTTCCCCCTCCGGCGGGATCCATTCGAAGGGCGGCAGTGCTTCGCCCGCCGGTTCGCCCTGCCGGCGCGCCGAAAGCCCCACGTAGTACGGCTTGGGCGAAACGAGCGGCGCGGCCTCACCCTCCGCCAAAGCAGCCTCCGGCGCAACCGTCCCACCCAGATTGCGGATCACCGCCGGGCCGGGCAACTTGGCCTGCAAGTCAGCAGGGTCGAACAGGACGTAGCCATCGGACAAATCGCGCAGCCAGGCCAGGGCGCGCTGAACCTGCGCGCTCGGCACCTGCAGGCGATAGCGTTGGTGGTGAAATTCCGGCCGGGTCAGCACACCGCGCGTAAGAACTCGACCATTCGCATCCAACAGCGTCACTGCCCGCGGCGCGCCGACCTCCAGATCGCGTATCTCTTCGACCACGGCGTGCGTGAGGAAAGGAAGCACCGCATTCCCTTCGATCTCGATCAGCGCCCACGCCTCTTCCGGCGCGTGAACGTCGGTGATCAGGCAATGGTGCGGGTAGCCGCTACAACAGACGTCGTAATCCACCGCCGCATTGTCGGACAGCGCCGCTACGGAGAGGCGTGCGTCCTCCAGCGCGTCGAATTCGACCTTGCCGCGATAGACCGGCCCGCGCTGGCCGGGGTACGTGTAGGGCCGGATGGCATTCAGCGCCTGCGCGATGCAGCGCGCCAGTTCCTCCATCTCCGCCTCGCGGAAGCCGCGTTGGGTGACCCAGGGCGTGCCCAGGCGGATGCCGCTCGCCAGCGCGGGCGAGGCGTCGCCGGGGATGGTGTTCCGGTTGCAGACGATGCCGACGTGGTCCAGCACGCGCGCGGCGGTGTCACCCAGCAACGGTTCCCCGTACGGCCCGGTGACGGTCTTGCAGTCGACCAGCAGAAGGTGCGTGTCGGTGCCGCCGTGGGGGATGCGCAGCCCCTGCTCCTGGAGCGCGCGGGCCAGCGCGCGGGCGTTGGCCACGATTTGGTGCTGCAAGGCGCGGAACTGCTCGGTGCGCGCCAGGCGGAAGGCCACCGCCGTCGCCACGAACTTATTGACGTGCGGCCCACCCTGCAAGCCGGGGAAGACGGCGTGGTCGATGCGCCGGGCGATGATCGGGTCGGTGGTCAGGATGCACGCCCCGCGCGGCCCGCACAGGGTCTTGTGCGTGGTAAAGGTGACCACGTGGGCGTGCTCCAACGGCGTGGGGTAGGCCCCGGCGATGGTCATGCCGGCCACGTGGGAGATGTCGGCCAGCAGGTAGGCCCCCACCCGCTCGGCGATCTGGCGGAACTTGGCCCAGTTCGGCACGCGCGGGTAGGAGGTGTATCCGGCGATGATGATCTTGGGACGGTGCTCGAGCGCCAGCGCCTCGATCTGGTCGTAGTCCAGCAATTCGGTACGCGTGTCGACGTGGTAGAAGACCGGTTTGTAGCGCCGGCCGGAGACGTTGGCCGGGCTGCCGTGGGTCAGGTGGCCGCCGTGAGTCAGGTCCATCCCCAGAATCGTGTCGCCGGTCTTGAGCAGCGCCTCGTAGACGGCCAGGTTCGCAGGCGATCCCGAGAGTGGCTGCACGTTGACGTAGATGCGGTCGGCGGGCACCGCATCGATGGCGAACGCCTCCGCGCAGCGCCGTCGCGCCAGCGCCTCGGCCACGTCGGCGTACTCGACGCCCATGTAGTAGCGCAGGTCGCCATAGCGCCGGTAGAAGGCCATGTGCGCCTCGTAATCCAGCACCTGCTCTTCAGACATCCAGCGCGTCTCGGGCAGTGGGTAGCCTTCGGCGTAGATGTTGGTGAAGACCGAGCCGAGCGCCTCGCGCACAGCCTGGGGCGTGTAGCTCTCTGAGGGAATCATGATCAGCTTCCGCGCCTGCCGCTCGGCTTCGAGCTGAATCAATTCCAGGACGGCCGGATCCACCTGCTCCAAATCGCCACGGAAAAGAAAATCGTCCATCGTGCACCCTCCAATCACGGTGTTGTCGGCGGCGGCTTTACTCCGCGCTCGGCGCGGGTCCACGACCCGCACCGCCACCGGGTCACGGACCCGGCAGAAGCACATTGTCTGGTGGTAGGCGCGCGATTGAATCGCGCGCCTACCACCACAGGAACGAGATCTATTTTCGGAATAGAGCCCATGATCGCTTCGCTCACAACCAAGGAACGAAAATGCGGCCTGAGGTGCCCGGCACCTTGAAGGTGCCGGGCACCTTCATTGTTCCCAGCGGACCACA
>JAFGOJ010000220.1 GCA_016926575.1 Anaerolineae bacterium
AAAAGTGGGGGTGGGGGTTTTGCGGGCGGCGAAGCCGCCCGCAAAACCCCCACCTTCTCCCCGCTTTATTGAGGAGTTACAAAAACTAACTCTATAGGAGCGTGTGTAAGATGATTGACCTATCGATTCATGAAGAACAATTGAAGCGGACGGCGCAGCGGGCGCGGGAGCGCAACATCATCATTCCCACTTTCGCGCAGATGAAGGACCCGGCGTTGATTCCCGACGCGGTAAAGGCGAAGCTGGCGGACGTCGGGCTGTGGGACGTGAACTCGCTCAACCTGTTCCGCATCACCTGGAAGAACGCGCCCCAGGCCCACGGCGGTGGCTTTGGGGGCGTCAACTACATTGAGTTGCCCCCGGCCATGACCGGCGTGCCCGCGCGCATCATCTGCCTGGTGGGCAAGTGGTTCCCCACCGGCGCGCACAAGGTCGGCGCGACGTTCGGCTGCCTGGTGCCGCGCCTGGTCACGGGTCAGTTCGATCCCACGTTCCAGAAAGCGGTGTGGCCCTCCACCGGCAACTACTGCCGCGGCGGGGCCTACGACGCAGCGCTGCTGGCGTGCGAGTCGATCGCGATCTTGCCGGAAGAGATGAGCCGCGAGCGCTTCGAGTGGCTGTCGAAGGTCGCCGGTGAGGTGATCGCCACCCCGGGCTGCGAGAGTAACGTCAAAGAGATTTTCGACAAGTGCTGGGAACTGCGGCGCACGCGCGATGATATTGTCATCTTCAACCAGTTCGACGAGTTCGGCAACCACCTGTGGCACTATGAGGTCACCGGTCACGCCATGGAAGAGGTGCTGGAGCAGGAGATGGGGCCGCGCGACAGGTATCGCGGCGTCGCCCTGACCACCGGCTCGGCGGGCACCATCGGCTGCGGCGATTACATGAAGCTGCTCTTCCCCACCAGCAAGGTCGCTGCCAGCGAGGCGCTCCAATGCCCCACGTTGATGCTCAACGGCTTCGGCGGGCATCGCATCGAGGGCATCGGCGACAAGCACGTGCCCTGGATCCACAATATGAAGAACACCGACATGGTCATGGCCATCGACGACGAGGCCTGCATGAGCCTGGTGCGGCTGTTCAACGAACCGGCGGGTCGGGCCTACCTGGTCAAACAGGGTGTGCCGGAGGCGTTGGTGGGGCAGCTCGACCTGCTGGGCATCTCCAGCATCGCCAACGTCCTCTCTGCCATCAAGCTCGCCAAGTGGTACGAGATGGACGAGCACGACATCGTGCTGACCGTGTGGACCGACTCGATGGAGCTGTACGGCAGCCGCCTGCGCGAGTTGCACGAGGATCACGGCGAGTACACGCAGACCGACGCGGCGGTCGATTACCACCGCTACCTGATGGAGTGCGGCATCGAGCACGTCGAGGAACTGGGATACTGGGACCAGCGCCGCATTCACAACCTGAAGTACTACACCTGGGTCGAGCAGCAGGGCAAAACCTACGAGGAGATTCAGGCGCAGTGGTACGACGACGACTACTGGACCGGCATGCAGGGGCAGGTGGACGAGATCGACGCTCTGATCGAGCAATTCAACGAGATGACCGGGTTGTTGGAAGACCTTTAGACGAAAAGCCCCGTAGGGGGCGGTCTTAGACTGCCCCCTACGGGGTGGGGCTATCTTGTGAGCAGGGGAGGAGGAATCTATGACCCAACCACGTTATTCGATTGTCGCACCGGCGTACAACGAAGAAGAAACGCTGCCGGAGTTCTGCCGCCAGATCCGGGAAGTGATGGACGGGCTGGGCGAGCCTTGGGAGCTGGTGTTGGTGAACGACGGCAGCCGCGACGGCACGCTCGATGTGGCGCGGCGGCTGCACGCGGAAGACCCGCGCGTGTGCGTGGTCGATTTTGCGCGCAACTTCGGGCACCAGCTCGCGGTGACCGCCGGGCTGGATTATGCGCGGGGTGACGTCGTCGTCGTCATCGATTCCGACCTCCAGGATCCGCCGCAGGTGATCCCCGAGATGATCGCGCGGTGGAAAGAGGGCTATCACGTCGTCTACGGCGTGCGTTCGGAGCGGGAGGGTGAGACCTGGTTCAAGCTCTTCACCGCGCGGCTGTTCTACCGCCTCATCGGCGCGCTGACCGACGTGGACATTCCGATGGAGGCGGGGGATTTCCGCCTGCTGGACCGGCAGGTGGTGAACGACCTGCGCAATATGCGGGAGCACCACCGCTTCATCCGCGCGATGACCTCGTGGGTGGGGTATCGCCAGACCGGCGTCGAGTACGAGCGGCATGCCCGTTTCGCCGGTGAGACCAAGTATCCCTTCCACAAGATGTTCCGCCTGGCGCTGGATGCTATTACCGGCTTCTCTGACCTGCCGCTGCGCCTGGCGTACCTGGCCGGTTTCCTGCTCCTGGGTGTGGGGCTGTTGGTGGGGCTGGTGTTGCTGGTGCTGAGGCTGGCCGGGAGCGCGCCGTTGGCCGGGCAGGGCTCTGTGCTGACCGTCGCGTTGTTGTTGGGCGGCACGCAGTTGGTCTTTTTGGGCATCGTCGGCGAGTACCTGAGCCGTATTTACAATGAGGTGCGCGGGCGGCCCTTGTACACGGTCAAAGAACGGATTGGATTCGACGAGACGTAAGGGGACAGGATGGGTCGCCCACCCGTGTGGGCGCAGAGGACAGCCGTGACGTGAACAGCCGCCGATGCCCTGCTATTGGTCCGCGTCACCGCGCGGGCTTGATGAACGCCACCACGCGGCTCAGTCCGACCACGGCGAGTGCGCCCAACAGCAGGGCCACGCCGAGGTGAAGCTCGACCCGGACGATGAGTGGCAGCAGGGCCAGGCTCAGCCCGGTGCCCGAAACGGCCAACAATCGCCGCATGTGCCGCTGTTCCAGCTCGCTTGGGTTTGCCTGGAGTGCCGCTTTCTCCAGCCGCCGGGCGAAATGGTCGAGGTCCCATGCCACCAGTGCCGCCGTCACACCGGCGATGCCCCAGAATGGCGCGACGCCGCGCCATAGGCCGTTCACTGCGGCGATGGTGAAGAAGAACAGGCTCCACGAAGCGATGCGCTGCCACTTCCGCCTGGCCAACCAGAGCGCCCCCAGCCCCAGGACGAGCACCCCCCACAGCCACGCGCCGGTTGCAACGAGGCTGCCGCCCAGCGTTCCCACAGCCAATACCACGCTTGCCATCCACAGGGCGTGGGTCATGCTTCCACTCCTATGCCGCGGAACCAGTGCGGCATCCGGCCCAGTGAGGCGTGCACCGTCTGGTCGAAGGGCGTGTCGACCTTCCAGCTCACGACCTGGATGCCGGCCTGCTGCAGCCTGCGCAGCGTCAGTGTCCGCTCGACGTAGGCGACACGGGCGGCCAAAGCCACCTCTGCCTTGGGCGGCAGCCCGCCGGCCTCGAAGTGCACGGGGTCCGGGCTGACGGCGAGCACCTGGTAGCCGTTCGCCCGCAGCCGCACGAGCGGGACGATGTCGTCCTTGCACAGTGGGCTGACGACCACGATCTGGGAGCGCACCGGAAAATACTGTGTGGGCAGGTAGCTCAGGCTCTCGAAGACCAGGCTCTCACCCGGCTCGGCCCGCGCCAGCGCCTGCAAGATGCGTTCCCGTTGCACCTTGCCATAGCCGGGGAAGGTCCAGTCCAGAAACCCTCCGTAGATCAGCAGGCCCACGCGGTTGCCGTCGCTGAGGAAGGCGTCGGCGAGGGAGGCGGTGGCCTGCACGGCATACTCGAAGAGCGAGTCGTTGTGGGCGTGCACGTCGCTGCGGAAGCGCGCGTCGAGGATCAGGCCGACGTCGGCGATGCGCTCCTGCTCGTACTCGTTCGTGAACAGGCCGCGCGAATGGCGCGCGCTCTGCTTCCAGTTGATCCAGCGCAGCGCGTCGCCGGTTTGGTACTCGCGCACGCCGAAGAACTCGATGCCCGAACCGCCTTGGCGGGCGGGCACGGGCCCGGCGTAGGCGCGCGTGCGCAAGGGGCGGATCGCCACCCGGCGCAATTTCAACACCTGTGGCAGGACCGTGATCTCCTGCGCCGCGGCGAGGGCCGTGTTGCGCTGCATCAGTCCCAGGCGGTCGGCGGCGCTGACGCGCACGTCCGGAAAGGCGAAATGTCCGCGCTGGCCCTGCACGACGTACTCCAGCACTGCCGTCTCGCCGGGGGCAAGGGAGGTGAACAGGCTCGTCTGGCCGTCGACCACGTGCAGGGGGTGGAAGATGGCGTCTTCGATGAGCACTTCTTCGAGGTGCCCTCCGGTGTTGGTCACCGAAAGCCGCACCGTGACGGGCGTGTTTTCGAAGACGCGGTCGGCGCTGATCGTGCGGGACGCGTTCAGCGCGAGGGTGCCGGGTCCGTACAGCAGCGCCGCGCCCAGAAAGACGATCATCGGGACGGCCAGCGCCAGCAGCACGCCGTTCAGCGTCGTCAGGCCGAGCAGGAGCAGCCCGTAGGCCAGGCTGCCCAACAGGAGCGCCTTTCTCACCCTACGCTCCGGCAATCACCGGCACCGGGACCGACTGGGCAATGTCTGCGAGCACGTCCTCGGCGGCGTGGCGCTTCATCCACAGATCGGGTTGGAGGATCAGTCGGTGGATCAGCGCCGGTTCGGTGAACGCTTTCACGTCGTCCGGCAGCACGTAATCCCGGTCGTGCAGGATCGCCCAGGCGCGGGCCAGCTTGAGCAGGGCTAGCGACCCGCGTGGGCTGGCGCCCACGGCCACCTGGCGGTGCTCGCGGGTGGCGTGGACCAGCGCGACGATGTAGCTTTCGATGTCCGGGTCGACGTGCACGTTTTCCACGGCGGCGCGCATAGCGATCAGCGCGTCGGCGTCGGTCACTTGCTCCAGCTCGAAGGCGTCATGGCGGCGCTCGCGGCGGCGGCGCAGAATCTCGTGCTCTTCGGCGGGGGAAGGGTAACCGACCGCCAGTTTGACCAGGAACCGGTCGAGCTGGGCCTCGGGCAGAGGAAACGTGCCCTCATACTCGATGGGGTTCTGAGTGGCGATGACGATGAAGGGTTCGGGCAGTTTCATCGTCTCCCCTTCCAGCGTGACCTGGTATTCCTGCATCGCTTCGAGGAGCGCGGACTGGGTTTTGGGCGAGGCGCGGTTGATCTCGTCGGCCAGGATGATGTTGGCGAAGACCGGCCCGTGGCGCAGCTCGAAGCGGCTCTCCGCGCGATTGTAGATGTAGCCTCCGGTGATGTCGCCGGGGAGCAGGTCGGGCGTGAACTGGATGCGCTTGAAGGCCAGGCCCAGCGCGGTGGCGAAGCTGTTGGCGATGAGCGTCTTCGCCAGGCCGGGGTAGTCCTCCAGCAGGACGTGACCGCCGGCGAGGACGGCGGTCATGATCTTCTTCAGGGTTGTCTCTTTGCCGACGATGGCTTTTTCGACTTCGGCGATGACGCGGTTGGCCAGGATGGACACGTCGTGAACTTGCAGGATCGTCATTTACATCTCCAGTTGTTCTTCCAGGAATTGGATCACGCGTTCGGGGTCGAGGTGGAGTGCTGCTCCGAGGAGTGAGGGGCGCTTGCGTGGTAGGATTTTGGATAGGAACCCATCTTGTTGCCACAACATCGGCCCGAACCCGGCGCGCACGTAGCTCTGCACATCTTTGGGGATGTCGAGCGTGCCGGTTTGAAAGCGCCGCCGGATGTCTGCCGGGTCCGTCTGGCGCGTGTACGCGAGTGTTTCTTGTGTCAGGTCACCCAACATCTGCGCCAGCCGCCAGCGCGAGTAGGGGCGCTCTTGGGCGCGCTCGATCCATCCGGCCAGTGTACGCACGTGCTGCTCGCGCGGCCTTTCCGGCTCGATGGGCCTCCAGGTGGCGCGCTCGCCCTTGAGCAGCGCGCCCAGCGCGATGACAACCGCCGTGAGCAGGAAGACGACCCACACGGGCAGTTGGGGCATGTTGGCGGCGATGATGCGCAAAATCCATACCACGCGCAGCACTTCGACCGCCACGATGTCGCGCGCGAAGCCGTAGAGCGTCAGTGCCAGCAGGGAGGCGAGGATCAAGAAGAGGATGCCGAGGATCAGGAGATGCCGTTTTTTCAAGTCGGGCTCCCGCACGTTTCGACGATAGCGCTCAAACAGCGGATGGCTTGCTGCTGTTCCGTTTCTCCCAGGTGCTTGGCTCCGTATCGGACGGCTTCGAACAGCCGGGTGAGCTGCTGGACGTGCTCG
This sequence comes from Anaerolineae bacterium, assembly GCA_016926575.1. Classification (GTDB taxonomy): domain Bacteria; phylum Chloroflexota; class Anaerolineae; order B4-G1; family DUEL01; genus JAFGOJ01. The sequence goes on from JAFGOJ010000220.1 coordinate 6,164, forward strand.
TGTGGCAGTCCTGTGTTCATCAAGTGCTGCTCGAATTCGCGCGGCGTCATCGCCTTATCCCGCTCGATGCCTTTCGATTCCTGCAGGGTGTGGCTCATGTCGACATAACAGCGCAGCACCACGTCCTTCAGGTCGGCGCCGGCGCACAGTTGGTCGATGGCCTCCTGTGCCTCTTCGCCCAATTGTTGCAGGGAGCGCTTTTGCCGGCGGGTGCGTTGCCAGACGCTCCACACCGCTGCGATGATCCCCATAGCGGCGATCGCGCCGGTGAAAATCGTCAGGCTGA
>JAFGOJ010000221.1 GCA_016926575.1 Anaerolineae bacterium
ACGAGGCGACGATGGCGCGCAAGTTCCGCTGGCTCGCGGCCTACGTCCTCGACGACGCCCGCACCGACGCGCTGCTGGAACTGCTCTGGCACTTCGAAGACGTGCCGGTGCGCCAACTGACGGAAAGGATAAAGTGATGATACTGCAAAGCAACTATACCTCGTTTACCGCGCCGCAATTCCGCCGGCTCTCCGACGATCAACTGGCGCGCCTGCACCACGCCAGCCTGGAAATCCTCGACCGCACCGGCGTCTGCCTGTACGAGGAGGAGTCGTTGGGCCTGCTCAAGAAAGCGGGGGTCGATGTGACGGACGGGAACCGGGTGCGCATTCCGCCTGGCCTGGTGGAGTGGGCGCTCTCCATCGCGCCGCGGCGCGTGGTGCTGTGCGACCGGAACGGCCGCCGCGTGCTGCCGCTGGAACGGGGCAACGTGTTCTACGGCCCCGGCTCCGACTGCCCCTACGTGATGGACCACCGCACGGGAGAGCGCCGCCTGGGGACGCTGCGGGACATCGAGGAGACGATCCGTGTCTGCGACGCGCTGCCCAACATCGACTTCTTGATGTCGATCTGCGTCCCTTCGGACGTGGCGCAGGAGACGGCGGACCGGCTCCAGATGCGGGCGATGCTGACGAACAGCACCAAGCCGATCTTGTTCGTCACCACCGAGTTCGAGGGGTGCGTCGACGTGGTGGCGATGGCCGAGGCCGTGGCCGGAGGGGCGGAAGCGCTGCGCCGCAACCCGATCTGTGCCCTGTACATCAACGTCACCAGCCCGCTCCGTCATAACCGGGAGGCGCTGCAGAAGCTGATGTTCATGGCCGGGCGCGGGCTGCCCACGACCTATACGCCGGTGGTGCTGCGCGGCCTGAACGGCCCGGTGACGCGGGCCGGGGCGACGGCGCTCTGCAACGCGGGCGAGTTGGTTGGCCTGGTGTTGGCCCAACTGAAGCGCGAGGGCACGCCGATCATCATCTCGGGTGGCTACATGGACGTGACCGACATGCGCACGATGGTCGGCATCTACGCTGCGCCGGAGAACCCCGTCCTGCGCACGGAACTGGCGCACTACTACGGCCTGCCGACGTTCGGGCTGGCCGGGGCGAGCGACGCCAAGTTGCCCGACCACCAGGCCGCGGCCGAGGCTGCGTTCACGCTGATGTTGGAGGCGCTGTGCGGCGGGCAATTGGTCCACGACGTAGGGTATCTGGAGAGCGGGCGCATGAACTCGGTCGAGCAGATCGTGATGTGCGACGAGATGCTCAACTACGTCAAGCGATTCATGGCGGAGGTCGAGATCAGCGACGAGACGCTGGCGTTGGACGTGATCGATGCAGTTGGCCCGCACGGCGATTTCCTGGGCACGAAGCACACACGCAACCATTACAAGAGCGACTGGTATCCCAACCTGTTCGACCGGAACAACTACGACAACTGGCTGGCTGCGGGCGGGAAGGATTTGCGCGGGCGCGCCCGCAACCGGATCGATGCGATCCTGGCGGCGCACGAACCGGAACCGCTTCCGGCGGGCGTGTTGGACGCGCTGGATGCCATCGTCGATGGGGCGACGCTCCGGCGGGAGGAGTAGCGCGCCCCGCAAGTTGTTGCGTAGCCGGATAACTTGTGCTAAACTCAGGGCACTTTTACCGAAGGGAGGTGCCTGAACGTGCCACGTCGATTCGACACGACCGCATACCGCTATCCCAACGAGCAGTTGATCCTGGGGGTCACGCTGGCGTTGGTGTTTCTGGTGATTGTTTTGACTGCTACGGCGACGCTTTGTCTGAGCGGCGTCTTCATTTTGGGCATGGTGGCCCTGTCGTTCTGGTTCTCGCGCTCGCACCATCAGGAGCTGATCCGAGGAGCGCAACGCGTCACGCGCGCCACGGCCCCCGACCTTGCGTCTGTGGCCGAGGAGTGCGTCACCATGATCCAGACCGGCCCGGTCGAGGTCTTCGTCGCGCCCAGCAAGGTGCTGAACGCTTATACCTTCGGCCTGTCGTCGCCCAATGTCGTCGTGATCCATTCCCCCGTGTTGCGGGTCATGGACGCCGACGAGGTGCGCTTCATCCTGGGCCACGAACTGGGCCACGTCCGCCTGGGGCACACCTGGCTCAACTCGCTGGTGGGGGGCATGGCGGGCATTCCCAGCCCGTTCGTCGCGTCTGCTATTCTTCAGTTCGCCTTTCTGTGGTGGAACCGCGCCTGCGAGTACTCGGCGGACCGGGCCGGGCTGCTGGCCTGTGGCGACTTGAACAAAGCGGTCTCGGCGCTGGTCAAGCTGGAGGCGGGGCCGCGGGTACGCTCGCGGGCCGACCTGGAGCAGGCGATGCGGCGCATCGACGCCGAAGACGACCATGCCCTGAGCGGCCTGGCCGAGTCGCTCGGCACGCACCCGATGACGATCAACCGCATCGAGGCGCTGCACCGGTACGCGCAATCGCCCGCCTACCAGCGCCTGCGGGCGGGGATGCTGGGAAATCTGGACGGGTGATGAGAGGAACATGATGAGCGAGAGTCCGGCTACGACGTTTCGGTGTACGCAGTGCGCGGGCGAGCTGCACCCCGATGAAGGGCAGATGTTCGTCACGTGCCCGTACTGCAGTTCGACGGTCTACCTTGACAAGTCCCGCGTAGTGTTCCACTGGTACCTGGCCCCCACGTTGGACGGCCAGAAGGCGCGCGCAGGTCTGGCGCGCTGGATGGCGGGCAACCAGACGGTCAAGGATTTGGACCAGAAGGTCGGCGACGTGCGGCAGGGGTTTCACTACTTCCCGGTGTGGTACTTCAAACGCCGGCGCTCCGGCGGCAAGGAGGAGATTCTGCTGGAACCCGCTGCGGCGACGTCGGTGAGCGAAATCAAGCGCGTCCGCCTGCCCGCCGGCGACCTGCGCAAATACGACCCGGCATTGGACGACCAGGCCCAGCCGCCGACGGTGCCTCTCGACGCGGCTATGAATTGGCTGAAGGAGCGCCAAATCCAGCCCGACGAGATCGTCGAGAGCGCGCTGGTTCACGTTCCGCTGTACGTGTTCAAGTATGTGTACAACAAAGAGTCCTATACCGCTGTGGTGGAAGGGGCTACCGGCACGGTGCTGGCCAACATCTTCCCCGCCAAGGCCGAAGCGCCCTACGTGGCGGTCGCCGGGCTGACCGCCGGGACGTTCCTGTGCCTGGCGACCCTTCCGATCATCGGCGCGCTGGCCTACGGGGGCGAGGGCCTGGGCATCGGCGTGCTGGCTATGTTGGGCTTGGGCCTGTTAGCACTGCTGGCTCTGTTCGTCTTAGCGACGTGGGTGGCATCAAAAATATGAGCGAGAACAAAGCACTTCACGGTTTGAACTGTCCGAATTGCGGAGGCATCGTGCCGATTCCGGAGGGCCACCTGGTGGTGCGCTGCCCGTACTGCGACCTGTGCTCGGTGGTGCGCGGCGAACGCGGCCTGCAGCGCTACCAGGCCGTGTGCCGCGTCGATCGGGAGCAGGCGGTGCAGCAGTTGCGCACGTTCTTCTCCAGCCGTGGTTCCGTGGCGCGGGACGCGGCCAAGCGCGCTCAACTCGAAGAGGTGCTTTTGGTTCACCTGCCTTTTTGGGCGATGTGGACCGGCGTGTTGGGCTGGGTGTTTGGGCAGCAGCGCGTGCGTCGGGGGAAGCAAACGCATTACGAACCGCGCGAGATCAAGATTGCCGAGGAGATGACCTGGACGGGGGCCGCGTGTGACGTGGGTGAGTTCGGCGTGGCGCAGATCTCGCTCAAAAACCAGCCGTTAGCGCCGTTCGACGCCGACGAACTGCACGCCACCGGCCTCGTCTTCGAACCGGTGGGCGCGGTGAGCGATGCCGAAGCTGCCGCCGAGCGGGACTTTCACGCGCGCGTGCAGCACATGGCCAGCCTCACGCGCGTCTCGCAGGTCTTTCTGCGCTTCGTGCGCCGGCGGATGGGGTTGGTCTACTACCCGCTGTGGGTGCTGCGTTACCTCTACCGTGGGCGGGCCTTCCAGGTGGTGGTCGATGCGACCAGCGGTGAGGTGCTGTACGGCAAAGCACCCGGCAGCACCTTCTACCGCGCTGCCGTGCTGGTGGGCGGAATGGCGGCAGGGGCGGTGGTGGCGGTTGATGGGGCGGCTGTGGCGTTCTACCTGGCCACTCAGGCGCGTGGAGACGGCGCGGCGATGTTCTTCGCCGGGGGCCTCGCGGCGGTGGGGGCCGGCGGCGTGTTGATGAGCAAGGCCTACAAGGCGTTTCGCTACGGCGAGCAGGTGGAGTACCGGGGCTTCGAGAAGCAGCGGCGGCGCGTCGTGCGCCGGAGTGAGGGCGGCGTGCTGCGCGCCCGGGAGGAAGCGTGATGACCGCGCCGGTGATGTTGATTCCGCTGAAATGCGTGCGTTGTGGCACGCCTGTCCCTGCGCGCCCCGGCGAAGTCGCCTGGCGCTGCGCCCAGTGCGGCCAGGGGCTGCTGCTGGACGAGGTGCAGGGCGTGCGGCCGTTGGAGATTCACTTTGCCGCCGGGGTCGCCCCAGGCGTGCCGAGGCGGCCCTTCTGGGTGGCCGACGGGCAGGCTGCGCTGCAGCGGGTGACGTACTCGTCCTTCGGCAAGCAGACGGAGGCGGCGCAGCAGTTCTGGAGCGCGCCGCGCCGCTTCTTCGTCCCGGCGTTCGAGGGCACGCTGGACGCGCTGTTGGACGTTGGCGCAGGCTTGTTGCAGCGTCCCGTGGCCCTGCAGGAAGGCGACCCGGTCGAGTTTGCCCCCGTCGTCCTGCTGCCGCGCGACATCGCGGCGCTGGCCGAGTTCATAGTCGTCGCCATCGAGGCGGAGCGGAAGGACAAGATCAAGCAGGTCGATTTCGCGCTGCAGCTGAGCGAAGCGGCGCTGTGGATTTTGTAGATCAGTGCTGGATCACCACCGGGGTGCCCACCTCGGCCCATTCGTAGAGCAGGCGTGCTTCTTCGACGCCCAGGATGATGCAGCCGAAGGAGACCGGCGTCCCCAAATACCCTGCCCACAGGCGCTGCCCGTTCGAGAGGATGGGCAGCGCGTGGATGCCGTTCTCCAGCGAGCCGGCCCAGTAGATCCCCAGCCAGTGCGGCATCTGCAAATCCCAGGTCGAGGCATAGGCGTTAGGAATCTTGTCCAGCACGCGGAAGGTGCCCACGCGCGTTCCGTTGTTGATCCCCGTCGACGCGACGAAGGAGTAGACCAGTGTGTTGCCCTGGTAGGCGTAGAGGTGCTGCTCCGAGAGGTCGATCAGGATGCGCTTGCCGCCTCCGGTTGCGGCGGGCGCGGGCGCGGGCGCATTGCTCCCGGCCTGGGGAATGACCAGGGTCTGCCCGGGCAGGATCAGCGAGGCGTTGGCGATGGCGTTGGCCTGTACCAGCGTCCACAGATTGACGCCGTAGCGGCTGGCGATGGCGGCCAGCGTCTCGCCGCGCTGCACGACGTGTGTGCCCGCGGCGTGCTGTGGTTGGTAGGCGACGGAGGGCGTCGTGGCGCTGCCGGGGATGGTCAGCCGCTGCCCGACGTAGATTTGGGCGGGGTTGTAGAGTCCGTTCAGGTTTGCCAGCGCCTGGGTAGTGGTGCCGTAGCGCAGCGCGATGCGAAACAGGTTCTCTCCGGGCTGCACGACGTGGGTCGCGCCGGCGGCGGCCGGGATGGAGGCGGCGCTGCTGTTGCCCGTGGGGATGGTCAGCCGCTGCCCGGCGTAGATGCGGGTGGGGTCGCCGATGCCGTTGGCGGCCGCGATGGCGTCGACGGTGGTGCCGTAGCGCCCGGCGATGCTGAACAGCGTCTCGCCGCGTGCCACCACGTGGACGATGCCGTCCTCGGCGCGGGCCGGGAACGCCGAGCAGAACAGCCATCCGATAGCCAGAAGCACGACCAATCCGACGTGGGTGAGTTGCCGCATACTTTCCTCCTGACGTGCTGATGTGTCTAACTTAGCAGAGAAAGGGGGTTGTGTCAAGCGGCAACCGGGCTTCAACGCTCCAGGTCGAGCACTGCGCCTGCGCCGATGAGGACGTAATTCTCGCCGAAGGCAGCGGAGAACGCCTGGCGCGCCGGGTCACCCGTGCAGTGGGAAGGGGCCACGCGCTGTACGTTCAAAGCGTTCAATCCGTCGATGGTGCGGCTGATCTGGGCCTGCGTCGCCTGGCCCAAGTGAAAGCCGCCCATCACCAGGGCGATCTGCGTGCCGACGCTTTCGGCAGCGCGGCGGGTCATCTCCACCACGCCCGGATGGGCGCACCCGCAGACGACCACCAGGCCGTCGGTGGTTTCCACCACCAGCGCTTGCTCGACGATGTCCGTGCCGACCTCGCCTGTGACGTGGATGCCGGGCGCGATTTGCATGGGACCGGTCACTTCCACCATGTCGGTGCGGGCACTGACCGTGTTCTTGAAGTCGGTTGGGAACGCCGCGGGGGCATAGACCGTCGGGCGGATGCCGGTATCGAGCAGGCCGGCCAACCCGCCGGTGTGGTCGCGGTGGATGTGGGAGAGGGCGATGGCGTCGATGGTGTGTGGGTCGATGCCCAATGCGGCCATATTGGACAGCAGGGTGGGGGCGTCGCCGCCGGTGTCGAAGAGAACAGTCGCTGCGGCCGTTTCCACCAGGGCGGAGAAGCCCCACGCGGTTTGGAGCGCCGCGTCATAGGCGTTGTTGTCGTAGACGACAGTGATTCTTACCATAGTATCGACCTCCAATGGGGTTGGCTCCGCCTGTGGGGTAGGGGGCGGAGCGGGGGTGGGTGCGGCTGTGGGGCTGGGCGTAGCTGTGGGTGCGACGGGTCGGGCCGGCGTCGGTGTGGGCACTGCCGCCGGCTCTGGTGGCTGTGGCGTGCAGCCGGCGGCGAGCAGGGTGACCAGCCCGACCAGCACCCAGCGTTTCATGAGCTAATCGTCGAGGTTATCCAGCCGTGTGATGACCTCGCCGAGTTGCTGTTCGAGCATGTCGGCCTCTTCCTTGAGCCGGCCGATCTCGTCTTTCTCATAGTGGCCGTCATCGTCACCGTGACCGTGGGCGATACTCTCGCGGCAGGGGGCGGCATCCTTCAGCGCGCCACCCAGGTACTGTTCTATACTGTGGCGCACCGTGCCGTAGGCGCCGGTCACCGGCTGGATGTTGTACTGTTGGAAGAAGGAGATCGCCCGCCCGCCCATTCCGCCGGTGAGCATCACGTCGGCGCCGAGGCTGTTGATGAATCCGGGCACCTGGCCCGGCTGATGCTGGGCGTAATAAGGATTGTCGACGTTCTGGACGGTCTTGACCTCATGTCCTTCCATTTCAACGAGGATGAAATAAGGGCAGCGCCCGAAGTGTGGGCTGATGGCGCTGTCTAGGCCGCGCCCTTCGTCTGCAGATACTGCGATACGCATTTACGTTCCTCCCTCTAGCTGATCGATTTGTTCGATAATGGTGGCCAATTCTTTCCGCAAGGCGCGTGCCTTTTCCTGCAACGCGGCGACTTGCTGCCCGCGGGTGGGGGTGCTTGGGGCCGGTGCCGAGCGGCGGCGCATGCCGGAGTGTTCCGCTGCCGTCGCGCCGCCGGTGGAAGAGAGCGTCCCATCCCGAACCATTTCCGCTGCCTGGCGCACGGTGCCGTCGGTGAAGAGGTAGATGGGGATGCCGGCGGACTGGAGCACCTCGAAGGCGTTGGGGCCGACGTTGCCGGTGACCACAGCCTGCGCGCCCTGGTTGACGATGAACTGGGCAGATTGAATTCCCGCGCCGCCCGATGCGCCCATGGCCGGGTTGGGCAGTGCCTCGAACGCCATGGTCTCTGTGTCGACGAAGATGTACGTGGAGGCGCGACCGAAGATTGGGCTGCAGGGTGCATCCAGGTCGACGCCGTTGGACGAGATGACGATTTTCACTGATTTCCTCCGTTATGATAGGTGCCTTCCCAAAGGTTGAGGAAGGTGGTAAATTAAAACTTGGTTCAGTATATCATGCTATGTGTGATTTGTCAATAGTTCGGTGTCTTTTCTGCCAGGCGGGTTGAGCTTTCGCAGGTAGAACCGGTGGCCCGCGTAGGCCGTCTCGACCAGTTGGTCGTGTGCCAACAGCCGGCGCACCGCCTCCCAGTCCGCTCCAGCCCGCGCCAGGAACTCGTCCACCGCATCTTCGCGCATGGGGTGCACCGCCGTGATGCTCAGCAGGTCCTGCTCGACGTTGCCCGTAAACGCAAACGCGTTCCCTTCGTACCCGATCAGGTATTCCACTGCCGGACCCTGGTGGTCCGCGCGCAGCTTCTCGTTGAGAATTTGATAGGCGCTGTTGACGACGTCTTCTGAGGGTGGGCGCACCCACGCTTCTGCCGGTGGCCGGGTGGGGATGCCCAGGTAGGCGGCTGTGGGTTGCAGCCGAGCTAGAAAATCGGCCACCTCTCCCAGGTGTGCTTCGTCGTCGTTGATCCCCTGGATCAGCATGGTCTCCGTTGTCAGGTGTCCGGCGTAGGCTGCGGCGAACGCGAGCATTCCATCCTGAATGGCGGGTAGGCGCAGCGTGCCGTGGGGGCGGTCGATGCGCCGCCAGACGTCCTCCCGTGCGGCGTCTACCTTCAAAGAGACCCAATCCATCTTCAGCAGGGCCTCCCGCACGTCCTCGCGCCAGATCAGAGAGCTGTTGCTGATGATGGCGATCTTGATGCCCAGCGGCCGCAGCAGATCGACCGTGCGGCCGAGGTTGAGGTCCAACGTGGGTTCGCCATCGGGCACGAACGTGAGATAGTCGATGACTTCCCCGGTCAGTTGTGCTTGTTCAACCTTGTCGCGAACGTCTTGGAGGATGTCCTCCGGTGCGTAGAACGACTGGCGCTCTGCCTGCATCTTGAGCGTGCGCCCCAACTGGCAGTAGACACACGAGTAGGTGCATATCTTGGGCGGAATGTTGTTGATACCCAGGCTGCGCCCCAATCGCCTGGATGGGACAGGTCCAAAAGCGATCATAGTATCACCTTTCTACTATTCCGAAAATAGACCGTCTCGATGTAGGGCGGGTTTCTTACCCGCCGACCAGCGGTTACCAGGACTTTGCAGGGGCTCCGCCC
>JAFGOJ010000222.1 GCA_016926575.1 Anaerolineae bacterium
GAAAATCGCCTGTAGGGGCGACGCATGCGTCGCCCCTACAGGCGCGTTGACCGGAACCCATTTGCGGAAGGGGTCCGGGGAAACCGGGAGGTAAACCGCAGGTTTACCCGTTTCCCCGGCGGGGTACAGGGGCGGAGCCCCTGCAAGGCATTGTTGAACGAGGGCGGCGGGTTTGAAACCCGCCCTACAGGGCCGTAGGCTTATTTTCTAAACAGGGGCAATCCCGGGCCGATTTCGGACATCCTCTGAAGGCCAAAATGGGGAACACCACACATTGGGCGTCAGGCGCGGGCACGATTCTTTCTCAATATCGCACGACCAACGGCAGGTACACCCGGTTGCTCGCGGCGAACAGGGCGAACTGTGAAAGATGGTCTGTGTCGACGGTAATCTGCGCTTCATCCAACGCCCGCGTCGGCAGCACTGCCCATGTGTGAACCTGGGTGTCCCGCTGGCTCACCTGCGCCGTCTCCCAGCATACCCACGCCGGCAGGTTGAACGTGAGCGTCACGCTCACCCCCTGCGTGACGGTCAAGGGAATGCCGTGCAGGTCCGTCAACGCGATTTCCGCATGCCGCACCATCGCCACCTCCGCCGACCGCCCCGGCAGCTCGCCCGTCGGCTCCAGTTCCGTGACCGCCAGCGCGACGTTCTGTACTGCCCCCGTCAGGAGTATCGACCCGTCCCCGGCGTCGACCTGATGCGCCGCGCCGCCCACGTAGGGCAGCGGCACCAGCCACAGGCTATGCACAAAGTTGTAGAAGCCTACGCCCTGGACGTTCTGCGCCATCACCCACAGTTGGCCGTGCTCGTCGCCGGCCAGCTCGGCAACGGCGACGCGCGCCGGATCGAGCAGAGCGAATGCCCCGTTCTCGTAACTGACCAGCCCCGCGCCGCTGCCCAGGTAGAGCACGCCGCCCGCGCGCGCCAGCGCGTCGACGGTGGCATCCGGCAGCCCGGGGATCGTGACCCACGCGCCCGCTTCGAAGCGCCCGAACGTCCCATCGGCCGTCGCGCCCCATACTGCGCCGGTTTCGTCCACTGCCAGGGCGGTGAAGCGGGACGCTGGCAGCCCGTCGGCGGCGGTGAAGGCCGTCCATATCGTGCCGTCGTAGCGCGCCAGACCGGCGGGCGGCGCACACCAGACCGTTCCGTCCGGCCCCACCGCGACGCTATCGACCCACTCACCCGCCAGCCAGTTGCTCCAGGTCGCCCCGTCGAAACGGCCCACGCCATTCTCCGTGCCCACCCACACACTCCCGTCTGGGGCGACCGCCACGTCGCGTACCGCGCTGCCCATCGGCACGGCGTGGGCCACCGTCTGGGCGGCGGTGTGGTGGACCAGGTCACCATCCCGCGTGCCGAACCACGCCTCTGCCCCGTCGAGCGCCAGGGACGTGATGCGGTAATCGACGAAGACCTGCACCACCGAGCGGGGCAACATCTCGTAGGGCACCAGCACCGGCGGCGGTTCCGGCACCGGGCAGGCGGTCGCGGCCGCCTCGGCGCGGGCCGGGAGAAACAGGTAGTGTTGGAGGAACGCGTCCCAGCGTGTCTGTAGAGTCATTCGCCAGTCCGGGCTGTCGATGTACTCGCTACACTCGCAGACGTCGGATATCGGGAAATAAATTGCCAGGCCGTGGGTGTTGTCCAAATTCCATTTCTTGGAATTCGGGTGGTAAGGCCGTGAGTGGGCGTAGTGTGCCACCACAGCCGCGCTCACGCTGGTCATCACGTCGCGCGCCGCGCTGACGACGGCGGTGTGGGTGATGGCCTGGCTGGCGAGTTCTCCGAAGTGGTACAGGTCGACGTAAGGGGCAGATGGGTTCAACTGCATGGCGTTGTCGCCGTCGAGGGTCTGCACCTGGGCGCGCAGTTCTGCGACCTGGGCCCGGTGGGCCGAATTTGTATCGATGTAGTCGATCAGCGCCTGCGCGAAGAGGTCGGTGTGCGCGGCGACGGCGTCGACCTGCGCCAGGTCGATGGCCGAGATCGTCCCGGGCAGGCCTGTGGCGAGGTGCGCGTTGTAGATCGCAGCGATCGCTGCGGCCAACTGGCTTGGAGTCGTGCCCGGAACTGTGGCAGCGGCGTATTCGTCGTAGGCGAAGAAGCCCCAGCCCAGATTCTGCGAGGCGACCAGATAATCGGCGCTGGGGCCGACCTCGTAGGCGGTCTCCAAGAGGCCCATCAGGCAGGCGTCGAGGAAGAGCACGTCGAGCGGGTCACTCCCGCCGGCGGCGATCGTCGTCAGGGCAGATTCCAGGTCCGTTTGGACCGCGAGGAACTGGTCGTCGCCACTGGTCTCGTCCCAGGCGACGCCGGTGGTGCCCCGTCCGTGGTCGGCGATGGCCAGCAGCGTGTGGTCGGCGGGCGCGTAGCCGCGCGCCCAGGTGACGAAATCGACCAGCGTCTGCGGGGCATCCATGGCCGCCTCGCCCATGAACCAGCGGTTGACGCCGGTGCGGTAGTTGCCGCCGGACTGGATGTGGTAGCGCCAGGTGTCGCCGTTTGCAGGGCCGTCCAGCAAGGCCACAATCGTCACGTTGGGAGTGACCGGCGCGGCCTCCAGCCGGTCGAGGGCGACGCGCAGCCGGCCGTAGAGGTTGTTGTCGCCCGCCAGGTAGAGGATGAAGAGCCACTCGGGGGCCGGGCGGACGGTGAGGAGGTGGGTCAGCGAGTGGGTAGCTCCCAATGCGTCCCGCACCTGGAGGTGCACGGTAGCGTTGCCCGCGGCAAAGGTGTGGGTGACGGCTTGGGTGACGGGCAGGAAGGGCGTGTCGTAGACGCCGTCGGCGTTCCAATCGAAACGGGCCGCCGTAGCTGCGCTGGAGCCGGAGGGGTCGAAGGTGAAGACGGTGTTCGCGTCGCCCGTGGCGGGTTGGACGGCCAGGTGCGCGGTCGGGCCGCTCCACCCGGAGGGTTGGACGATGATGCGCGCAGTTTGGACGTTCGTATCGTGCCCCTGGAAGACGGTCAGGGAGGCGGTGTAGCTGCCCGCGGCGTAGACGTGGGTCAGGTTGGGCAGCGTCGACGTGGCACCGTCGCCCAGGTCCCACAGGTAGGCACCGGCGGTGACGGTGGCGGTGAACGCGACGGTGAGGGGCTCGATGCCGCTGAGGGGGGTGGCGCGGAAGTCGGCTGCGGGCGGTGGGGCGACGATGAGCGTTTCGGCGTGTGCGGCCGTGCCGCCAGGCCCTGTGACGGTCAGGGTGACGGTGTAGGTGCCGGGCAGGGTGAAGGTGGGTTCGTCGAAGCGTGCGCCGCTGAGACGGCCGTCGCCCAGGTCCCAGGTCCAGGCGGTGACGTCGCCGCTGGTCTGGGGGACGAGGGAGACGGAGAAGGGCGATGCCCCGGTGGTGGGGAGGGTGAAACTGGCGGTAGGCGGGGTGGCGTCGGCTGCGCGTGGGGCCTCGACCTGCCGGGTCGGCCGGTGGGCGAAGGGGTACTCGTAGGCGCCCATATCGACGATGGGGGGCGTACCTGCGCCGGTATCGGGCGCATCGAGCATGTCGACGAAACGCGGGTTGTTGTCCAGGTCGGTGGTGATGGCGGGGGGGACGGCGGCGTTGTTTCCCGCGTCGATGGCGGGGGAGAAGGCGTCAAGGTGCAGGTCGCCACTGGCGGGGTCGACGAAGAAGGGGTGCGTATCGAGATTGCCACCGCCGTCGCTGCCGAGACTGGCATCCCATCCCGCGCCGCTGCCGCCGCAGCCTTCGATCAGGCAGTAGGCGACGTTGAGAGAGGCGCTCATGTTGTGAATCTGCGCGCCGGTGGCGGCGGCGTTGCCCCACAGAATGGTGTTGTGGAGCTGCGCAGTGTTCAGGTAGTTGAAGATCCCGCCGCCTTCACCGGTGGCCGAGTTCGCGTAGAAGCTCACGTTGACCAGTGTGGCGTCGCTCGCGCAGTTGAACACCGCACCGCCATTGGCGTCTGCGTGGTTGTTCCAGAAGACGACGTTGGTCAGCGTCGTGTGCGCGGGTTGTGTCCAGTCGATTGCGTACACCCCGCCGCCGTCGGTGGTGGCCGAGTTGGCGTGAAAGACGGCGTGGGTCAGGGTGACGTTGCTTTCGGAGTTGTAGAACCCACCGCCGTACTCCGAGGTATTGGAGTAGAAGGCGACGTTGGTGATGCTGCTGTCTGCGCGGCTGCACAGCATCCCGCCACCACCGTAATCGCGGGCGGCGTTGTTGCGGAAGGTGAGGTGGGTCACGGCCATGGGCGCGTCTTCGTTGAACAGCCCGCCGCCCCAGTTGAGCGCGAAGTTACCCTGGAAAGTGGTGTTGCGCACGGTGGGGCTGCCGAACAGGACCACCATGCCGCCGCCTCTCTCTCGATCGTCGTTCAGTGGGCCGTCCGCCAGCCCGCCGGTGACCACGAAGCCGTCCAGCACGGCCGTCTCGCCGACGGCGTTCCCGGTGACGACGTGGTAGGCGTTGCTGCCCACAATGCCGGCTGTGTCGACGGTGACGCCGTGGGTGTCGGTGAGGTCGTTGCCGTCCAGGTCACCGCTGAGCACAGTGACGTGTGCCGCCCAGTCGCGCTCGTCGCGCGCGCTCTCCCCTCCGGCGAAGCCGCCGTAGAGCGCGACGCCGTCGGCGAGCTGGAACGTGGCGCTGCGGGTGATTCCGGCGGTGGGGGTGTAGACCCCGGCGGCGACCCAGATCTCGTCGCCAGGCCGGGCCGCGTCGAGGGCGGGTTGGAGCGTGGTGAAGGCGTGATCCCAGGATGTGCCGTTGTTCGCGCCGCCGGCGCTCGCGTCGACGTAGATGATCGGGCCGGGGGTGGTGGGGTCGAAGAGGCCCAGGTCGATCTGTTGGCTGCCGGGCTGCACCGTCCATACGCGGGTGGTGATCAGTTCGCTGAACACGGCGGTCACGGTTAAAGGTGTTCCCGGTTCGACGTTGAGAGGGGCGGCGCTGAGACTGGCGCTGTAGTAGGGGGCGGGATTGTCGACGGCGTAGGTGGTGGTGACCGTCACGCTGGCCCCGGCGGGGGTGGTGAGCGTTACCTGAGCGCCCTGGATGGCCTCGTCGTCGAGGTAGACGTAGCCGAAGACGCAGCAAACGCCGCCAGGGGTGGAGAAGCCACAGGAACGGGGCAGCGGCGGGGGCGTAGTCGCCGTTTCGCGGGCCGGCGCGGGTACCGCGGCGCGCGCAGGCAGGGCGAGGGTGGTGCAGAGCAGCACCACCAGGGCGAGCCGTGACCAGTTAGCCAGGCGTGACGTCATACGAGACCTCCGAGACAGTTGATTTATTCCGAAAATAGAGCTCGTTCCTGTGGTGGTAGGCGCGCGATTCAATCGTGCGCCTACCACCACCAGACAATGTGCTCCCGCCGGGTCACGGGCCCGGCGGGAGCGCGGAGTAAAGCAGTCACACTTGTAGCGTGACAGGAACCCGCCTTGAGCAATGTTGTCACTCCTGCCAACAGCACTCGACGCTTTTCGTTTTGCCGTCGGAGCACGGGCAGGGCGGCGGTTCACCGAAGGGACCAGGCATAACGGAGCGCGCGTTTGGGACGCCCAACTGGGGCCTGGAGATGTATTGCCGGCCGGGGAAACTGCCACCTGGCGAGATCAGTGCCGGTCCGTTGGCCAGCGGGCCATGGTACTTGCCCGTAGGTGGACTTGCCACAAGTGGCTTCTCGCTCACCTTTTGGGCCCAGACAGCCTGGACGGTCATGAAGCACATAAGACCTACCAGGCCGAGACAGAATAGAAAACGTAGCGATTTGAACATACTGTTTCTCCTTTATAGAGTAGAATGGGCTTGCCCCCTAACTCAATAGACGTTCAAAGCGCTGTTTTTCCGAGGTGAAAAATCTTTGTAATTGCTCAGGTTTCCCGCCGGCGGGTCATTGCGAGGGCGCGTTAGTGCCCGAAGCAATCCCCACAACGTGGTGAGGAGATTGCTTCGCGGCCCTCCGGGCCGCTCGCAATGACCAGAGTGAGCAGTTA
>JAFGOJ010000223.1 GCA_016926575.1 Anaerolineae bacterium
ACCATCTCGGTCAGGCCATCGCGTTGCAGCATTGATTCTCCAATCCCCATAATCACACGACCAGCCATAGGTCATTCCTCCTTTAAAAAGCATCCAGTGCCTTGCGCGCTGGAGCGGCTGTGCCGTTAATGCCCGGTTTGACCCCAGCGATCCTCGACCAACCGCACCGCGCCGGCATAGTTCAGAAAACACAACACCGGACGGGGGCGCACACCCAGCAGCCGCTCTGCCGCCGCCAGATAGCGCGCGACCTGTGGAATATAATCCTCTTGGGCCAGCAATTGCTCCAGCCTGGCCGCATCGTCGACGCGATCGGTCTTGAATTCCACCAGCGTCCAGCCAGCGGCGGTCTCAAACAGCGCATCGATGACGCCGTGCTCAATGCCCTGTGCGGTGAGCAGGCTGTAGGGCGCTTCGCGCAGGCAGTGCGATGCGGCCGACATTTCATCATGGAGCGGCGTGACCTGGAAACGTTCCAACATCCGCGCAGCGCGCCGGATGGCGTTGGACAATTCGACCTCGTCGGCGATGCCGCAGCCGCGCACCTCGGCTTCTGCCCAGCGGTAAAAAGGCCCCGCACTCGTACCATCCGGGAACAGCCACTGCTCCAGAGCGCCATGCACCACCTTGCCTGCTACCCAGGCCGGCGCCGTAGCCCGTTCGCCCAGGGGAACGATGCGCCACGCGCGGGGCGGCGGGTCTTGCAGGGCTTGGCGGGCAGATTCATCGGCGATCTGCGATTCAGGATGCAGCGATTCCAGAAGCGGCAAGGCTTCCGGCCAGGCGACGGCTTGAGCCGGCGCAAGACTGGCCGTTCGCAGGGGGATGCTGGCCTCTTCCGGGTAGCCATAATAGGCCACCGGCACACCGTCGAGGTCCAGGTCGGTGTGTTGAACTGTGTCGCTCTCCGGCAGGGGCAGCGCCAGCGGCAGGCGCGCCAGCCAATGGTTCTGGCCGCGCCCGAACGTGCCGCTGAACAAGAGCAGCTCCTGCGCCCGCGTCGCGGCGACGTAGAGCAGCCGGTCGGACTCTGCCGCTTCCTGCGCTTCGGCCCGCTCCTGGGCCAGGGCATAGATCGCGGATCTGGCCTTCTGACCAGCGCCTTCTGTCTCTACGGGCGGGATGAGGCCCAGCGCCGGGTCAATGAGCACGCCGCGCACGGACGGTCTATCGTGCGTCACGTCGCCGAGAACGACGATCGGGAATTCCAGCCCTTTGGCCGCGTGGACGGTGAGCAGTTGCACCACGCCCCGCGCCACCGTGCGCGCTTCGCCCTCCCGCGTTCCGGCATCGCGCAACTGCTGCACGTATTCAAGAAAGGCGCCCACGCCCACAATCTCGCTGGCGTGGGCATCGGCCAGGAGCTTGGCCAGGTTGCCCGCCCCACGTGCTTGACCGGCGCGCAGCAGCGCAGCGCGATAATCGGTCGCATCCAGAAACGCCTTGAGCACGTCGGCGACCGGCACCCGCCCGGCCAGCGCGTGCAGACGCGCGACCAGCTCGTACGCCGCGGCCGCCCCGGAGACCGCGCTTTCCAGATCAGCCAGATCGATCTCGGACAACGCGCCTTCCAGATCAGCCAGATCGATCTCGGACAGCGCGGCCCACAACGACGGCAATTTCTGTTCTTGTTGGGTCTGACGCAGCCGGTAGAGCGCCATATCGGAGAGGCCGCAGACCGGCGAGCGCAGCAGCCCGGCCAGAGCCAGGTCGTCGGTGGGATCGGCGATGGACTGAAGCGCGTTGAGGACGTCCCGCACTTCCGGCCGCTCGTAAAAGCCGCGCCCGACGACGGTGAGAAAGGGGATGCCCGCCGCTTCAAGGGCGTTCTCGTAGGGGGCAAAGGACGATGTGGCGCGACAGAGAATGGCAATGTCGCCGTAATCCAGCGGGCGGACGACGCTGCGCCCCGTTTCCAGGTCAGTCTCCTCGACCTGAACCCCGCTGCCGACCAGGTCTTGCAAGCGGTTGGCCAGCGCTTGCGCGGCGCGCGCCAACGCGCCGTCTTTTTTGGCCCCGGCGGCCAGGTGCAGCTCGATGAACGGCGGCGTCAAGCCCGCTACAGGGTTTTCGCGGTGAGGACACAGCGGCGCGAACGGCTCCACATAAGGGCGTGCAGGATCTGCTTCGCCCAGCACCGGTTTGAGCAGCGCGTTGAGGCCGGCGATCAACGCCCGGTGCGCCCGGTAGGAGGTTGCCAGCGTGAACGTCTGCCCGCGTTGCTCGGTTTCCTGCCAGACCTGACGAAAGACGGTGACGTCGGCGCCGCGAAAGCGATAGATGGACTGCTTGCCGTCGCCCACGATAAAGCGCTTGCCCCGGCCGCCGTCGAGCAGATTCAGCAGTTCGCGCTGCCGGTCGTTGGTGTCCTGGAACTCGTCTACCAGCAGTGCGGCGATCTCATCCTGCCAATATGCGCGGACGGCGGGATGCGTTTGCAGCAGCGTCAGCGCTCTTTGTTCGAGATCGTCAAAATCCAGCGCGCGGCGCGCGTTTTTAGTCTGCTCGTAGCGCCTTTGGGCGACATCGTAGAGGCCGAGCAGCGCCGGAAGAATGGCCTGGGCCAGCTCGCGATCCAGCGCCAGGTCGAAATGGCGCTCTTTCCAGGCGGCAAGATGTTCGTCGAACCTCTCTTGCAGTTCTTTGACCAGGGGTTTGGGATCGGCCGGTTTCCAGTTGGCCTTGCTGCCTTTTTGTTTCAATGCCTGGCGCAGCGGGTGCAAGTGGGCGGATGCGGCGACCCAATCGCCGGCCGCCTGCGCTGCCCGGATCGCCGCCCAATGGGCCAGAATCTCGGGCAGCAGTGGGGCAAAGGCGTCGCCTGCCTCGGCGGCCCGCGCCAGGACGCCGGCATCGCGCAAGGTTTGCAGTTCGGCCAGCGCCTGCTGCACGTCGGTGTCTTGCACAAAAGCGCGGATGGGCGGGAGCAAGTGTGATTCCCAGATCGACCACAGGTCAGGCAGCCTGGTTCGTGCGGTTTCGACATCCAGCCGCCGCTGCAGCAACTCGCTCAGAATGTGGCGCAGGGGGGCCTCGCCAAAATCACCGAACAGGCGGGCCAGTTGGGGATCGTCGGCAGCCCGGCCCAATGCCTCATCCACTGCCTGCGCCTGCAGCAGCGCCTGCTGCCCCTCGTCCAACATCTCAAAGCGCGGATCGATTTCCGCCTCGGCGGGGTGGTGGCGCAGGATCTCGGCGCACAGGCTATGGATGGTGCCGATGCGCGCTGCGTCCAGGCCGGTGTATAGAGCCTGCCAGCGCGAGATCTCTTCCGGGGTCAGATCCGGCCTCTCTACATACCGGCGCACTGCCTCGCGGACACGATTGCGCATCTCGCGGGCGGCCTTTTTAGTAAAGGTGATGGCGACCACGGCGTGCATTGGCACTCGGCACAGCAGCGCCAGATAGTACGCCACCAGGGTGCGCGTCTTGCCGGCGCCGGCCCCGGCGGTGACGGCTACATCGGAACCACGCGCCGTGATGGCCGGGATTTGTTCTAAACTGGGGCGGAGTTGGGCAACGATGGGGTGCAGTTGCGTGTCCATCTTTATCTCCCCTGCCACGCACGGCCTTTGTAGCGCCAGCAAAAGACTCCCGCCGGACAGTAGCCGGGACAGCCATCGGCGGGAGGCTGCGGCGCGAAACGCCCGGCCCGCGCGCCCTGCACCGCTTCCCAGGCGTGGCGCAGGGCGACGTCCATTGCGCCCTGCGGGCCGCCGTCGAATTTGGCCAGGGTAAAGTCGCTGTGCTCAGCCTGCCGGACATGCCAGTAAAAGCCATCGATCACCGTGCCCAACGCTAATGCCACCTGCGCAGCGAGAGCGTAGAGCGGCAGTTGCAGCTTTTTACCATCGGCCACCGCCCGCTTGTCAAAAGCGGACTTGCCGGCAGTCTTGTAGTCAATGATGCGCAAGCGGCCGTCGGGCGTGCGCTCGACGCGGTCGATCAAGCCGCGCAAGCGAAAAACATCTTCCCCCTCCTGCACCACCAGCGGCGGCCGGTCGCCTATGCCAAAGGCGGCTTCGTGGGCATAAGGGACGAAATCGTCGGCCAACTCTGCCAGCGCGACCAGCGAGCGGCGCACGTTCTCCTCGATCTCGGCGCGCGTTTGCGCCCACCACGCGGTGGGTCGGAACTGCTCCCGGCGCGGCGCGGCGTCGAGAATCTCGGCTACGACCGGCGGCAATGCGGCCAACAACGCTTCGAGATCGGCCGGATCGGCCACAGTCTTGTACAGGCGCTCAAAGATGTGGTGATAGATGTTGCCCAACTGCCGGGCATCCAGACCCTCGGTGGGCAACGGACGCGCCTCCAGTCTGAGCACGTGGCTGACCCAAAAGAAAAACGGGCAGGTGCGATAAGTCTCCAGCCGGCTGGCGCTCCACACTCGCTCCGGGCCGAAGCGCTGCGCCCAGGTTGTCGCCCAGGCGGTCAGGTCGCCCTCGTGCGCTGAAGCAGGCGCGGGTTGCGCGCGGACGCTCAGAATGTCCGCGGCGCTTTGGACATAGGTGGTGCGCTCCGGTGCGATGGTCTGTGCCCAGGCCCACGGCGCTACGGAATCCCCCTGCGCGGCCACGCTGAGCAGCAATTCGGGCCACGAGGCGGCCGCGGCCGGCGCGGGCTGCTGCCTGCCGGTGAGCAGCAGCGGCTCGACCCGCACCCGACGTCGCACCTCTTCCCAGTAGGGCGAAGCCTGCCACAGCGCGCCGTTGTCGGCGATGCGCGGGCGGGTCAACAGCAGCGCCGCGCTGGCGCGGGTGAGCGCTTCGTAGGCATATTCGGCTTCGGTGCTGTCGGTCGAAAGCTCCAGCGCCAGATCAAACTCGTCGCGCAGCCGCCGCCGGTCGGCGTCGCGCAGCAGTGGGTCTTCGGCCAGGGTGGCCGGGAATTCCCCTTCGGCCAGCCCCAGCACCGCCACAGCGCGGAAGGCCAGTCCGCGCGCCTGGGTCACGTCGGCCACCAGCAGAGCTTGCGCATCGGCGGGCAGGGGCAGACGATAAACCGCTGTTTCCACTGCGCCAACCAGGTCGGCGTAGAAATCGGCGAACCCGGCCGGGGCGCGGGTCACCGCCTCTTCGGCCCACACCAGCCCGCGCAGCACATCCTTGAATGCGTTCAGCGCGGCCATGTCGCGCTCGGCCAGCGCCGGCGGCCCGTCCTGGATGCAGCGCATCACACCGACATCGGTCGGCGGGCCTTCTTCTGCCACAGCCAGATCGCCGATCAGCCCCTCCAGCCAGGCGACGAAGGCCCGGCAGGGTCGAGGGCCAACGGGTGGCGTGACTCGCTGCACAAAGCGCGCAAACCGGTCACGCAGTGCTTCGGCTGCCGTGCCGGTGGGCAGGTTGGGCGCTGACATGCCGGTATCGCCCAGGTCTTCACTGCGACCGGTGTCGCCCAGGCGCGCCAGCGCTTCTGTCCATTGATCCACGCCCTGGATCACGCATCCCCAGCGGGCAACCTGTTCCAGGGACTCTGCCGCCTGTGCGGTGATGCCTAGCGGCGCGCCGCCCACCAGGCAGTTGGCCCAATCGAAATAGGGTGAGCGCCAGGCCTCAACTGTGAGCCGCCAGGGGAATGGAGCCTCCGGCGGCCCAAGCCGTAGCAGATCGAGCAGCGCAGTCACAGCAGGGTTCTGGCGCAGCGGCAGTCCGGCGGCGACGTGGAGCGGCAGTCCAAACTCTTTTGCAATCTGCATGATGAACGGGAGATAGGGATCGCAGCGGCGCGCGATCAGAGCCAGCTCGCCCAGGCGCAGGCCGTCGTGGATTGCACGTTGCTTGAGCCAACGCAGGGCCGCCCGCACTTCGCCCTCGCGGTCGGGTGCGGCGATCATAGTTGGCGGATGCGCCACCAGCGCGTCTCCTGCAGGCTGTCCCGACGTTTCGCCGCTCAAGAAAGTAGCTTCCAGGTGGGCCAGCGCCGGCGCCGCCGGGGGAATGTCAACCGGCGGCAGCGGTTGGGCCTTTGCATCCCAATCCGTTTCCAGCACCTGGCGGGTGCGGTTGAAGCGCTTGTGGACGGCGGCGCGTTCGTCGCCGTCGGGGCTGCCGGTCAGGGTGAGAGTCAACTCGGCGACGCGCCCGGCCAGCAGGCCCAGCACACGCCGTTGCACGGTGGTCAGATCGTCAAAACCATCCACGAACAAGGCCGGCCAACGGCGACCCAAGTCGGGGTGACGCTCCAATGCTTCGGCAGCCAGCCAGCCCACACCGGCAAAGTCAGCCCAGCCGCGCTCTTGCAGCCGGACCTGATAGGCGGTGTAGAGCTGGGCCAGTTCGGCCAGACGCGGTTCGTTGCCCATCGTGGCAACTGCCGCTGCCAGATGCTCCGGGAAAACACCGCCGGCCTTGAATTCGCGGATCAGATCGAGCACAGCCTGCACAAAGCCGGGCATCGCACGCAAGGGGGCATAGTGATCGAGTTTTGCTTCGACGATCAGCGAGCGCAGCAGACGATACTGGATCGGCTCGCTGAGCTGGATGACAGTTTCGCCCGCCGCGCCGAGGACGTCGCGGTAGAGGGTATCAAAGGTGCTGACGCGAACGCCCAACGCGCCGCCAGATTCGGCGAGGCGCTGCTTCCAGGCGCGGACCTGAAGCCGGGTGGGAACGACCACGCGCGGCGCGGCGCGCGCGTCCCGGGCGAGATCGCGGGCGCGGGCCACCAGGTAGGCGGTCTTGCCGCTCGCAGCGGGGGAAATGTAAAGAGAAACGGGCATGGAAACCTCCAGACTGGCGCCCTGCCAGACCGTCAAACAATGCTGGTCTGGTTCACCGTCGCACTCTCGATGCCCAGAATATCGCCAATCGTCTTGAGCGTCTGGGCGCGGTGACCAACGCCCAGCGCCAAGTGGTGCGTTGGTCCCTCGGCCAGCCATCGCTTCAGAAACGTCACTGCGTCCGGTTTGAAAAAGGCTCGCGTGTTGGTATTGCCCGTCGCCGGGATCGCCCCGCACACCGACTCGCCTTCGGCAATGACGAGCTTGAATCGGCCGTCGTATGTCGAGGTCAGGCACAGCATCGTGATCGGCCCGGCTTTGATCTGGAACTCCACCGACGCGCCTGACCCCGGCTTGCCATGATAGCGCGTCAGACTGCGCAGCCTGGGCCGCCCCTCGGCGATGCCGATGTGATGCGGCCCATCGTGGCCGACCAGAATAAAGCCCTCGTCAAAATCCAGTGGATGAAACTCGGCAAAGCTGCCGCCCATCCCCAGCCGATCCATGATCAACATCGCCACGCAGGTCTTCAGATCCGACTCGCCGCACATCGGAAACCCCGCCGCGCAGAGCAGCGAGTTGCCGACGATCAGGCTGGCGGCAATGCGCTCCGTCGCGCTGCCCGGCTCGCCCTTGTAATAATAAGCCAGGCCATCCAGGTCGAACTCGCGCACAAACTTGTCCAGCGCCACGGCCACCCGCGCCGACTGATGCAGGTCTTCCGGGGTCAGCTTGCGCGTCAGCGGGTCCGCTTGTGGGTCGGGCGTGTCGAACAGGTTGAGTATCTGCGCCTCCTTGCGGGCGACCTCGTCCTCTGTCACCGTCCGCTCCAACCGCACCAGGTCATCGATCTCGGTCTGGACGACGTGCAGGCCGAACGCGGCGGTGAATGCCGTGGGGTCGCTGTGCATGTCCAGCATCGCCTCGATGGGATGGCCGAAATGGCCGATGCGCGCCCCCTTCAGGTCGTGCAGCACCCGCGCAATCTGGCACCATTCGGCGATCTCGCGCTGCACAGCCTCGTCGTTGTGCAAGGTACCGATCACCATGGGCGGCACGCGCTTGCCCATGCGCACGGCCACCCCGGCGAACTCGGGCAGTGAACAGACGTTGTCATTGCAGAGTTGCATATAGATGGTGGCATGCTCATAGTCCAGGCGGGAACGTGGCTGCAGGGCAACGAGCACGATGGGCACGTCCAGTTCACGGATCAGGATGCCGAACGTGGACGAGGTGGCATAAGTCAACATATCGCAAAAGATCAGGTCGAAGTGGGCGGCCTGTAACCTGGGCAACAAGGCATAGGCGGCCTGGGCATTGTCAACCAGCCCCAAGTTGGTGGTATGGACACCGTTGGCCTGCACCTGCTGCTCGAAAACGTCCAGATAGCCAAGCAGATCCTCTTTCAAGCCGGGGAACTGGCCCCAGTAGACATCCAGTCCCACGCCGAACAAACCGATGTGGACACTGCGATTGCGTCGTTCGTTCAAAGTTTGTGCTCCTTGTGCCTGTTATGTGCCAGCTGTTACTCACCTTCCGACCACTGTTCGCATGTCTTGTGACACAGCATACCGTGCAGTGCCCATCTACTCGTCTAACAACACCTTGACCACCACCTTTTTCACCGCCTCCGACACGCCGGCAGCCAGGTCGGGCGCGTGGGCGTCGCTCGGGTAGAAAATGGCGGCCTGTCCGGCCGTCAGGCGAACCGGCGTCCGTTCGGCAGCACCCACCGCGCCGAGCAGCACGTCCTTTTCGGCGTTGTAGGGCGCGGTCACGGTCAATTGCTCCAGCGACGCCCAGCCAATCAACTCGACGCCAGAGACCACGTACTGCACGTCCACATACTTGCGGTGCGCTTCAAAGTGCGGCTGGTCGGTCTTGGGTAGCTGTTATACGACTGCATCAAGGCATAGACCTGTGCGCCGCCCACGAGGCTTAATGGATAATCGCATATGGCTACTCGACTGCAAATCCGCTTTCTTGCACCGCACGTCTGTATGTCTCTTCATCTAGATTGAGACCCCAGCCGGGCAGGTTAGGCACGTTCACGCAGCCATTCGAGATCGCATAGGCCGACGCATCCAGGCCGGGCACGGTTGCCTCATCCCACTCCACGCCCTCAAAACGCCGGACCGCCGCCGCCAGATGGCCCGCTGCATAGTTGCCAAACGGCTCGCCATAGTGATGCGGCGCCGACCGCACGCCCCACCCATCCAACTGCGGCCCCATTTCCAGCCAGCGGGCAAAGCCGGGGCGGAACACATCATACTGCACCACGTCCACCAGTCCCTGCTGCGCCCAATCGAGCAAGGAGCGCGACGCTTCGCCTTCGCCGTCGGCGATCAGGGTGGACAGTCCTTCGGCCGCGAGCCACTCTTTCAGGTGGGCATACAGCCGGGCGTCTTCGTGAAACGGTTCTTCGATCCAGTACACTCTGGCCGCGACCGTTTCGGCCAGCACGCGCTTGACCAGGTTCACGTTGTAGCCGTTGTTGGCGTCAATCATGATCTGCGCCTGCGGCCCCACCGCCTCCCGCACAGCCCCAATGATGCGAATGTCGCGCCGCGTGCCGGCTTCCAGCGGCATGTGCAACGCTCCACGCCCCACCTTGATCTTGAATGCCCGATGCCCGCGCTCAAAACCCTCTCGCGCTTCGGAGGCGATCAAGGCCGCCGCGAGGTCATCGTCGGCAAGGTGCAGGTCATCCATGTACAGCGAGGTGTCATAACACGGCACACGGTACGCGCCGGTCGAGTCGGGCTGCCCGCCGAGCAAGGCATACACCGGCCGCCTGGCTAACTGCCCGGCCAGGTCATAGAGGGCATATTCCAGACTGAAAAACCGTTCGCGGACGATCCGGGGCGGATCGAATGCCTCGGCGAGGGACAGGCCCACCAGCTCTTGTGCCTGCTCCCGAGTGAGCCAGGCCCGGCCCAGGCCGGTAACGCCGTCCTGGGTGGTCAGGCGCGCGATGGACACCTGCACCTGCTGTCCGTGTTCCCCCAGACGGGCATTGCAACCGGCCTGGCGTGGCCTCGATCCGGGCAACCGCCCCCATTCGATTTTGACAATGCGATCCATTGCCATTTCCTTCTCTCCTCATTCGCGCGCCTACGTGCTGCTTCATTCTCCATTCGGGCGGTGACAGGCCCAGTCCGGCCAGTCGAGGGTCAGGCCGTGGGCGCCGGCTTCCGCGACAGTCCGAATCAGCCGCCGCACCTCGGCGGGAGAGCCGCTCACACCCCACGCGCGCACCTCTGGTACAACACACAGCGCCGCCGCCACCGCTGCCCTGTCCACCTGGTCGGCCCGCGGGCAGAGCTGAACCAGCCCCAGCCGCTGCGCCACGGCCAATGATTCATCGTCAATGCGCTGGATCAGCCAGCCCAGCCGCAGCGAACTCGTAGAGTTCGACGGCGCAGCCCGCTTCATCGCCTCCAGCGAGGCCAGCGAAAAGGAGGTGATGATGCAGCGATCTTGCAGATTGTGCCGGGCCACGGCTTGTGCCACCGATTCCGGCAGCCCGGCGGCTTGTCCTTTTAGTTCCAGATGATAAGTCAGCGACGGCCCATAGCGTGCCAGCAGCCCATCCAGTGTCATCATCCGCTCATTGCGGTACAGAAACGGCGAAAACCACGATCCCATGTCCAGTTCGCACAGATCGGCCCAGGTTGTTTCTTCGACGACGCGGTCGCCGTGATCGTATCGGGCCAGCGTCCGATCGTGACAGAGCACGGCCTGCCCGTCGGTGGTCAACTGGACATCCGTCTCGATCTCCCGCGCACCCATGCGCAGGGCCAGGTCAAATGCTGCTTGCGTGTTCTCCGGCGCATAAGCCGAGGCCCCGCGATGGGCAATGATCCGAAATTGTCTGGGCACCTGAATTGGCAGCATCGGCTCGCCTCACTTGACTCTTCTGTTCCCTTTACTTTCACCAGCGCGTCCGCGCCGCTTGCAGCAGTTCAAACACGCGCCCGTCGTCACGATCGGTCGTGCGCCCGGCCAGATCGGCAATCCACCGGGCAGGAATTCGATCTTGGCCGTACAGAGCGCCCACCGCCGCCCCGACGATGGCAGCGATCGTGTCATTGTCTTTGGTATCATTCACTGCTCTGACGATTGCTTCTTCTGGGTCGTCGCCATGGCGCATCAAGATGTAAATCACGGTCGGCATCGTTTCCAGCAGGTACGCGCCAGAGTACCAACCGTTGCCCGCCTCCAGCACGGAGAGGCCGCGACGATAGGCTTCGCCGACCCGCTCCTCCACAAACCGCCACAGCGGTCCCTCATACGCGCCGACTGACGCAGCGCGTGGATGGTATGCCTGGCCCATTTCCAGGTCTCGCGCCGCCTCGACATAGGTTTCCAACCACCACGATGGTTCGGGCGGCGCATCCATCTATACAAACTGCCACAGCATGCGCACAAACGACAGGCATGCCGCCGTAGATGCCGAATCGTTGTGGGTGAGCATCGCTGCCAGGGCCACGTCGGCCCACAGTGCCAATGTGCCCGTCTTCAGATGAGGGATGAGCACCGGCGCGATGCGCATCAAGGCTCCGTTGCCAGCCGACGGTTGGCCGCATTGATACCAGGGTTTTGCGCCCGACTCGAACTCGCGGATGAACGCTTTGACCGTACCGCCGATGCCCCAAATCTGCCCCCGGCAAAAGCGCGCCGCCAGGTGGTCGGGATTGAG
>JAFGOJ010000224.1 GCA_016926575.1 Anaerolineae bacterium
CAAATGGGCCTAGGTTAACGTCTCAGGCGGCCCCCCTTGTTCCGCCCGGTCTCCTGACCGGGCGGAACGGCGGGTCAGGAGACCCGCCACGACAAAAGTTGGTAAGGGATAAGTTACGCGCTCGCCTCGATGAGCTGCTCGACCGAAACGATAGAACCGTACTTCGCCTTCAACGCTTCGAGACCCTTTCGTTGTTCCGCGTAGACCGCAAACAACTTGGCCGGAACCCCTTCCTCTTTGCCATACGCTGCTTCTTGCAGGTCCAGCCGCGCCAGGATATTGTCGACGTAAAACGCGAACTGTTTGTCATACAGTTCCTTGGCGTACTCCTTGTCGATGGCGGCGAACAAGTCTCGCAGGTCTTCGTACTTGGGGATAAACCCGATCGGCGTCTCGATCGCGTCTACGTCGCCGTGAGCCATGCGCTCGAGCCACCCAAGCCAGACCCTGACGTCGCGCTTCTCGCCCAGCAGCCCCTCTCCTTCTCCACCGCGAGACGCGTGGGTCAAGAAGTAGTTCAGCCCGGCCATGATCGGCTTGTCTGCGATCTTGTCGGAGTTGAAGAAGACGAACTGCGCGTCCATATAGTCGGCCAAGGGACCGGGGATGAAGGGCTCATTCGCCCACGGCTGCCGACGCACGCCCTTCGCGCCGACCTCCGTCGCGGTCGCCGCCGACAGAATCGAGGCGCCGATGACGACGCCATGGTCGGGGTTCTTGGCGACCCATACCGGAGGCATCGTGTCGCTGTCGCGCCCGCTATAGGTGATGACCTTGACGGGTACACCGCGCGGGTCTTCCGCCAACTCTTCATTATAATTCTCGATATATGTGCAATCCACCGTGCAGCGCGCGTTCGGGTTAGAAATCGGAATCGGCTTGCCATCCTTGTCCAGCTTGCCTTCCCACCACTCGCCCTGGAAATTGACACCCTGTTTGGGGTATTCCTCTTCGCTCCCCTCCCAGTACGGCACACCATCGTGAATCAGCACGTTGGTCCAAATGACCTCGGCGCCTTCTTCCCGCAGCGCCTTCATCAGGTAGGGGTCGCTCTCACGGTTCACGTTCTGGACGATCCCGAAGATGCCCTTCTCGGGGTTGATGGCCCGCACCGTCCCATCTTTGGCGATCCACAACTGGGCCAAATCGTCGCCGATGAAGTCCGTGCCGACCATGGCCGTCGTGGTCTTCCCACATCCCGAGGGAGCCGCTCCGGCGAAGAACGTCTTTCTTCCGCCGGGGCCGGTCATGCCGGTGATGAACATATGCTCCGACAGTTCCGCTTCCCTACAATAGTACGTCGCCCGGTCGACCGCAAAACGGTGGTTCCCCTTCT
The DNA here is from genome assembly GCA_016926575.1 of Anaerolineae bacterium. Classification (GTDB taxonomy): domain Bacteria; phylum Chloroflexota; class Anaerolineae; order B4-G1; family DUEL01; genus JAFGOJ01. The sequence continues at coordinate 1,337 of JAFGOJ010000224.1, forward strand.
TCAGCAGCAGCGTGTTTCCGGCGTAGGTGCAGAAAGAGGCAAACGTCGTCTGCCAGCTTCTATCCATGAACACCCGCGCGTCGGGCAGGTTCTCCGGCTTGTTCGGCCCCTCGCTGTGCACGTTGGTAAAGAACAGGCCCACACGCTCGATCTCTTCGTCAAACTGCTCGTAAACGTTCCTATACAGGATGTTTGCCGAGTGCATCACGTACGTCGACGTCGTGATTTCCAGAGCGGGGATGGCCGCCTCAGCCCCCACCGGACCGCGGTTGAAGAACCCAACCAGCAGCGTCTTTCCATGGGCGATGCCCGCCATATACGTTTTGACGTACTCGTGGGCCTCATCGCGCAAGATTTTTTTCGCCATCACGCTGACGGGCTCGTCTGGATTGACAATGTAGAACGTTCGGTCGATGATGCGCGCCTGTTCCTGGCACAAATCGTAGTGAATCGTGTGCCCTTCCATCGCCAGAGGCTGCTCTTCGCCTTTCTCGATGCTCATCTCCCGAACGCGCCGAACGTCCGCGTCTGAACCGGTGTTGACGAACACTGCGTCGGGATCGGTCATCGAAATCGCGTTCGCGATTTTCAAAAGCGCCTCTGCGTTGGCGATCCGGCTCAGCTTGGCCACGGTGTCAGAATCGCACCGGGTCTCAAAAAACGCTCTCGCTTCGTCCAGGGTCTTGATTCCGCCGACTTCGGTCAGGATATCGACCCCTTTTTGCATGTCTAACATAGTCTCTCCTTTTTACTGTGGCAACACTTTACCCGGATTCAAAATATTCTGCGGGTCGAAGGCCCGCTTGATGTGCCATTGGACGCCAATCGACGTCGGACCCAGCGCCTCGACCATGTACGGCAGCTTGAATGTGCCGATGCCGTGCTCGCCGCTGAGCGTACCCTCCAGATCGAGCGCGATACGGAAGATTTCGCCCACGATCTGCTCGACGGCCGCCCACTGTGCGGGGTCGCGCCGGTCGAAGAGGATATTGGGGTGCAGGTTCCCGTCGCCGGCGTGGCCGAACACGACGATCGGCAGGCCGTACTGCGCGCTGACCGCCTTGATGCGCCGCACGGCTTCGGGGATGGCGCTGCGCGGCACGGTGATGTCCTCGCCCAGTTTGTTGGGCGCCTTGCGCGCCAGCGAAGGGCTGACGCTGCGCCGGGCGCGCCACAGCCGCGCCCGTTCCGCCTCGTCCTGGGCCACGCTGACCTGGCGCGCGCCCGTCTCGCGGCAGATGCGCGCCGCGGCCTCGATCTCCCGCACCACCGCCTCCTCGTCGGAGCCGTCGGTCTCGATGATCAGCATCGCCTCCACGTCCAGCGGCAGCCCCAGCTTCATCGCCTCCTCGATGCAGGCGATGGCGGTCTCGTCCATCAGCTCCAACGTCGCCGGGACGATGCCCGCCGCAAGGATGGCATTGACCGTGCGCGAGGCGTCGTCCAGAGAATCGAACTCGACCAGAGCCGTGCGCACGAACTGGGGCTTCGCCACCAGCCGCACCAGCGCCTCGGTGATGATGCCCAGCGTCCCCTCCGACCCGACGAAGAGCGACGTCAGGTCGTACCCCACGACGTTTTTGATCGGCCGGCCGCCGGTCTTGAGCACCTCACCGTTAGCCAGCACGACCGTCAGGCCCATGATGTAGTCGCCGGTGACGCCGTACTTCAGGCAGCGCGGGCCGCCGGCGTTGCAGGCGATGTTCCCGCCGATGGTCGACTGTTTGTTGCTGGAGGGGTCGGGCGGGTAGAACAGCCCCACCTTCGCCACCGCCGCTTCCAAATCCGTCACGATCACCCCTGCCTCAACGGTAGCGGTCATATCGACCGGGTCGATTTGCAGGATGCGATTCATGCGCGTCAGCGAGAGGGCGATACTCCCCGCGCTGGGGATCGAACCGCCGGCCAGACCGCTGGCCATCCCGCGCGCCACGATAGGAACGCCGTGCTCGGCCGCAATCTTGACCACGGTCACCACATCCTGGGTCGACTCCGGCAGCACCGCCACGTCGGGCACGCGCTGCTCGAACGTCCCGTCGAACGAATACGCCACCAGGTCAATGGGGGCAGTCAGAACTTTGCTCCGGCCGAGGGCGTCTGTTAATTTTTCGATCACTTCCTTCATATTCACTCCAATCGAATTGCGAATTGCGAGTTGCGAATTGCGAGTTGGGAAGAACGAGTGCGCTCGCAATTCCTAATTCGCAATTCCTAATTCGCAACTTGTTCAGTCTTCGAGTGCCTCTAGCACAATCTCGGTAATATCCTTGACGCGGATGCGCAGGCGTTCGGCACGGGCAGCGTTGAAGAGCGTGCGCTCGCACTGCTGGCACGCCGACACGAGCGTCTGCGCGTCCGTTTCGGCCGCCTGGCGGATGCGCAGGCGCGAGACGGCCTGGCTGACCTCCGGCGCGAAGCTCTCCAAGTTGCCCCCGCCGCCGCAGCAGTGAGAACTGTCGCGGTTCTCCGCCATCTCGACCAATTCCAGCCCAGGAATCGCGCGCAGGACGCGGCGCGGCGCTTCGGTCACCCCGCCCTTGCGGCCCAGATCGCACGGGTCGTGATAGGTGACTTTTTCGTTCATCTCGCGCAACGGCAGGCTGCCCTCTTCCAGCAAATCCGCCAGGAACTCGGTGGCGTGCTGCACTTCGATCCCCTCCAGCGCGTCGGCGCCCAGCGCCGCGGGGTAGGAGTGCTTCCAGAAGTGGAAGCAGGAGGGGCAGGTAGTGACCACCTTCTTCGCCCCCATCGCCCGCACCGCCTCGACGTTGTGCGCGATCAGATCGCGAGCCTTCTCGATCTCCCCGTTGATGAACATCGGGTAGCCGCAGCACCATTCGGCCCCACCCATCAGCGCGTAGTCCACCCCGGCCCGGTCGAAGATCTGCGCCAGTGATTGGGGCACCTTATAGCTGCGGGGAAAGAAAGAGCCGACGCAGCCGACGAAATAGACCACCTCGGCTTGCTCTTTGCCCAGGCCGGTGGGGGGCGTGGGCAGGTTATCGGCCCAGATCAAGCGTCCCTCGTTGGCCTCGGCAGAGATATTGCGGTATTCGACGATGCGCTCGTTCAACGCAGACAGCGCCTCGGGCAAGAGATTCAAACCGGCCATCTCGCCACGGGTCAGTTCCAGAATGCGGTCGACCGCCACCCCGCTGGGGCAGGTAAAGGTACACGCCCCGCACAGCAGGCAGCGGAAAAAGGCGCCGGAGTATTCAGCGTCAGGGGCGTCGAGGACGCCTTCCTTGATCGCCCGCACCAGTGCCACACGCGCGCGCGGCGATTCGGTCTCGTTCAGGCTCTCGCGGTACGTCGGGCACGTCGAGAGGCACAGGCCGCAGCGCACACAGTGGAGCGTCTCATCCTCCACCGTGCGCTGGGTTTCAACAACAGGTTCCGTAACACTCATCAAACACATCCTCCAGATTCTTGGCTTTTTACAACCACGAAGGCCACCAAGAGCACAAAGAAACAAGTCTCGTGTTCTTTGTGCTCTTCGTGTCCTTTGTGGTTTAGCTCTATGTCTCTTGAACCACCGGCAGGGTCAGCAAGGCGTGGGGCACGATCAACACGTCCAGTTCGGCCCCCAGTTCCTGCGCCGCCAGTGCCAGCGCCTCCGCCATCGTCTCGACGGGGATCATCTTACAGTCGCGCACCACGTCTGGCCGCTCGCTGCCCACGATCACCACGCGCGTTTCTTCCAGCACCTTCGCCATGACGAAGGCGCGCTGCTGGCCCGGCGGGTAGCCGTGCGCGCGCGCGTCCTCGAGGATCGCCTGGACCGTGGGCGCATCCCGCATCGCGGCCAGGAAGCGCTGCTCGCCCACGCCGTCGCCGGCCCCTTCCTCACAGCGCGCCGGGATGATGAAGAAGCCCCCCGGTTTGACCACCGGCGTGGGCGCGAAGAAGAGGTACGACGGCGCGCGGCTGGCCTGGTAGAGGTTGGCGTCCTTGGGGAAGCCCACCCCACCGACGGCGACGTCGTACGGGTGGGGGATGGGCACTTCGTAGATCGAGCGGGCGAAGGCGACCAGTTGGCGGTGCGTCTCCACCGGCTCGCCGGCCTTGACACACACGACGCGTTTCTCGTCGTCCAGCACCACGTTGAGAATGAAGCGCAGGTTTGCCCGCCGCGCCGCTTCGGTGATGGCCTCGTGGAAGGGGTTGCCCTCGATGCGGCCCAGGCGCGTGCGCGGGTCGTCGATGAAGGCGGGACCGTGGGTGTAGGCGATCAACGCTTCGCCCGCCGCGCCGACGGCCAGCGTCTTCCGCCCGCCCGAGTACCCGGCGTACTGGTGCGGCTCGACGATGCCGGTGGCGATCAGCAGGTCCGCCTCGACCGCCGCGCGGTGCGCCGAGACGGGCACGCCGCCCTCCGTAATGCCCAGATCGACCAGCGCCGCGGGATTCTGTGGCTCGTTGTCGATGACGCGGTAGCGCTCGACCAGCGCCCGTCCGAGCTTCGCCACTTTCTCCTCGGGCGTCGACGGGCGGTGCATACCGATGCCGCACAGGAGCGTGACGTCCTCGTCCTGCACGCCCGCCGCCTCCAGCTCGCGCAGGAGCGCCGGCACGAGCAGATGGTCGGGACTGGCACGGGTGATGTCGGTGAAGACGATGCACACCCGGTCGCCCGGGCGGGCCATCTCGCGCAGCGGCGGCGTGCCGATGGGGTTCGACACCGCCGCGGCAATCGCCCCCTCCAGGTCGGCCAGCGGTTCGGCGGGCTTAGAGACGACCTCGGTGGCGCGCATCCCGGCGGGGAGTTCGAATTCAAGAGTCGTTTTGCTGTAAGGGATCTGGTATTTCATGGTTATTTCAAGTGGCGAATTAGGAATTGCGAATTGC
>JAFGOJ010000225.1 GCA_016926575.1 Anaerolineae bacterium
ATTTGCGGAAGGGGTCCGGGGAAACCGGAAGGAAACCGCAGGTTTCCCGTTTCCCCGGCGGGGTGCAGGGGCGGAGCCCCTGCAAAGCCCCTATTTTCGGAATAGCTTGCAGTAGAAAAGCTGCTTGAGTATAATACCGTTGTCAGACAGATGACAATCACAACATAAGGAGTGACTCAGATGAAACTTGATCCCGAAGCACGCTATGCTCAATCACACGAGTGGGCCCGCAAGGACGGCGCAGAGATCGTCTGTGGCGTTACCGACCACGCTCAGGACGAGCTTTCGGACGTCGTCTACGTCGAACTGCCCGAGGTGGGGGACGCCTTCGACAAGGGTGACGCCTTCGGCGTCGTCGAGTCGGTAAAGGCCGCCTCCGACGTCTACCTGCCGATGGGCGGGGAGGTCACCGGAGTCAACGAAGCTCTCGAAGACACCCCTGAACTGGTCAACCAGGACCCGTACGGCGCGGGCTGGTTGGTTCGTTTCACCCCCTCGGACCCCGACGAATTCAACGCGCTGATGTCTGTCGACGAATACGAGGCCTTCGTCGCGGCGGAAGAGGGGTAGAACGCGTATGCCCTACATTCCACATTCCGCAAGGGACCGCGATGACATGCTCGCCGCCATCGGCGTGCAGTCTATCGAGGATTTGTTCAAGGCCGTGCCGGAGCACGCCCGCTTCCCTAAGTTGGAGATGCCACCGGCTTTGTCGGAGATGGAAGCGCGCTGGGAGCTCGAAGCGCTCGCCAGCTCGAACTTCACCGCCAGCGACGGGCCCTGCTTCCTGGGCGCAGGCGCGTACTATCACTTCGCCCCGGCAGTAGTAGACTCGGTCCTGCGACGCGGCGAGTTCTACACCGCCTACACGCCCTACCAGCCCGAAATCAGCCAGGGGACGCTGCAGGCCATTTTCGAATACCAGACGATGATCTGCCAGTTGACAGGGATGGACGCTTCCAACGCCTCGCACTACGACGGCGCGACCGCCACCGCTGAAGCCGTCATCGCCGCGGTCAACGTCCACCGCCTCAAGCGCCGCAAGGTCGTGGTCTCGCCGTGGGTACACCCCGAGTACCGCGCCGTGATACGCACGTACACCCAGGGTATGGGGCTGACCATTGTGGGCGATGCAGATGCCGAAAGCACCGACGTGCAAGCGCTGCTCGACGCAGACACCGCCTGCCTGATCGTGCAGTACCCCGACTTCCTGGGGCGATTCGATGACCTGACCGGGCTGGCCGAAGCGGCGCACGCCGTCAAAGCTCTGCTGATCGTCGTAGTCGATCCCATCGCGCTGGGGCTGCTCAAGCCGCCCAGCGCGTTTGGAGCAGACATCGTCGTCGGCGAGGGGCAGAGTATGGGCGGCGGCCTCAACTTCGGCGGCCCGTACCTGGGCTTCTTCGCCACCAAGGATGAGTACGTGCGCAAAATGGCCGGCCGTCTGGTGGGCCAAACCGAGGATGTCGAAGGGAAGCGCGGCTTCGTGCTCACCCTATCGACCCGCGAGCAGCACATCCGCCGCGAGAAGGCCACATCCAACATCTGCACGAACCAGGGGCTGCTGGCCCTGGCCGCAGCGGTCTATATGGCCGCTCTGGGCAAGTGCGGAATGCGCCAGGTGGCCGAGCTGTGCTACCACCGCGCCCACTACGCGGCCGACCAGATCGACGCGCTGGACGAGTACACCGTCTTGCGAGACGGCCCCTTCTTCAAGGAGTTCGTGGTGCGCTGCCCGATGCCGGTGGAAGAAATCAACGAGTTCCTGCTGGAAGAGTACGGCATCATCGGCGGGTACGACCTGGGAAAAGCGTACCCCCACTTGAAGGATCATATGCTGCTATGTGTGACGGAAATGACGCCGAAGCCCGACATCGACGCTCTGGTCGAGGCGCTGGAAGAGGCAGCAGAGGAGGAGGCGTACGATGACTGAGCCCTTGATCTTCGAAATCTCCCGGCCTGGGCGCTGCGCTGCCATTCTGCCGGCCCTCGACGTGCCGCGAGCGGAACTGCCCGAAGGTCTGGTGCGTGAGGAACTGCCCCTGCCCGAGGTGGGCGAGCTCGACCTCGTGCGCCACTACACGCGCCTCTCCCAACTCAACCACGCCGTCGACATCGGCTTCTACCCCCTCGGCTCCTGCACGATGAAGTACAATCCCAAGATCAACGAGGACCTGTGCCGTCTGCCAGGCTTCGCCAACCTGCACCCCTACCAGGCCGAAGAAACCGCACAAGGCGCGCTCCAGTTGATCTACGTTCTGCAAGAATTATTGAAAGAGATCGGCGGATTTGCGGGGGTCAGTCTCCAACCGGCCGCCGGGGCGCACGGGGAGTTGACTGGTGTGCTGATTATGCGCGCCTACCAGTGCCACCGCGGGGAATCGCAGCGCGACGTGATCCTGGTCCCCGACTCGGCACACGGCACCAACCCGGCCACCACGTCGATGAGTGGGTTGTCTGTCATCGAAATCCCCTCGGACGAGCGCGGCAATGTCAATATGTCGGCCCTCACGGCTGCATGCCAGACGTACAGCAACCGGCTGGTGGGCATGATGCTGACCAATCCCAACACGCTGGGTCTGTTCGACGAGAACCTGGAAGCAATCACCGCCCTGGTTCACCGGCACGGCGGTCTGATGTACGGCGACGGGGCCAATATGAACGCCCTGCTGGGTGTCGCGCGCCCGGGCGACCTGGGCTTCGACGTGCTCCACTACAACCTGCACAAGACCTTCAGCACGCCGCACGGCGGAGGCGGGCCCGGCTCGGGCCCGGTGGGCGTCGCCGAGCATCTGGTGGACTTCCTCCCCGGCCCGGTGGTGGACGTCGACTACGACCAATCGGACGAGTATCCCTACTTTACGCTGGTCTATCCGTCCAAGTCGATCGGCCGGGTCAAGGCGTTCTACGGGCACTTCGGTGTGATGGTACGCGCCTACACCTACATCCGCATCCTGGGCGCGGCAGGCCTGCGCCGGGTGGCGGAGTATTCGGTGCTCAACGCCAACTACCTGAAGAGCAAGGTCGAAGGCACGTACCACGTCCCGCACGACCGCATCTGTATGCACGAGTTCGTCTGCGAAGGGCATTTCGCGGACGCGCCAGACGTTCACGCGCTGGACATCTCCAAGCGGCTGATCGACTATGGCTTCCATCCGCCCACGAATTACTTCCCCCTGATCGTCCCGGAGGCATTGATGATCGAACCGACCGAGACGGAGAGCAAAGAGGCACTCGATCAGTTTGCCGAGGTGCTGCTGCGCATCGCAGAGGAAGCGCGCACGGCCCCCGAGGTGCTCCACGAAGCGCCCCATAACGCGCCGACGCGCCGCCTGGACGAGGTCAAAGCCGCGCGCGAGTTGATTTTGCGCTGGAAGTGAGCGAAAAATCCCCCCTCCCACGCAGGCTTTTTCTGCAGCTCCTCGGCGGAGTCGTGGGCGGGGCCGCGTTAGGCAGCAGTGCATGTCAGAGCCGCGCTCCGCACGAAACGGGCGCGGCTCTCCCGCTCTACGTCGACGACGGCACCGGATGGCCGGTCTACCGCGGGCCCTACCTCCAGCGAAACGCGCACATCGCCGCGTTCCTGCTGCCCGCGGACGGGCGCAAACTGGCACAGATGTGCGACCGTTACCTGAACGACCCCGCGAACAGAGCGGTCGAATATGCCCCCCTTGTCCCCAATGTGTTCGTGCTCTACGCAGAAATGTCCATTGCCTCGCTCGACGCGCGCGACCAGGCCCTCGGCTGGACGCGGGAGACCGAGTTGAGCTTCTGGGTGCCAACCGTGGCTCGCGCGAGCGTCGGCGGGTTGCTGGTGACCGACCACCTGGCCTGGTTCCTGCCCGCGCTGGTGGTAGACAACCCCTACGCCATCGCCACGGGGCGGGAGGTGTTCGGGTTCCCCAAGTTGTTCGGCCAGTTCGAGAAGCCGGCGGACATCCGGCGGCCCGAGTTCGACGCTTCCGTGTGGGGCTTCGAGCGGCTGGGGCCGGACGCGGAGGGCGGGATGCGACCCTGGTTGGACGTGAGGCGCACCGGCGACGGCGAAGCCGCGCGCACGTGGAGCAGTTGGGACGAGGCCTGGGCCGAGGGAATCGACCTGCTGTTGGGTGGGACGGAGCCCAGCGCGCGCGTGTTGGCGATGGACGAGATGGACGTGCCGCTGGTCTTTCTCAAGCAGTTCCGCGACGCCAGCGATACCCAGCGTGCGTGTTATCAGGCGCTCGTCGAAGCCCCGGCGCGGGTACAACAATTCTACAACGGCGGCCCGCTGGAGGGAACCTACCACCTGACCTTTCACGCGCTGGAAAGCCCCGCCCTGCCCCAGATGCTGGGGCTGCCCCTCGACGCGTCCGGCGCGCTCCAGGCCATCACCGGCCTGTGGGTGCACCTGGACTTCACGCTCGAAGCCGGCACGGAGCTATGGAGCGCGAATGCGGGCGCGTAACCACTCTCCCTTGCTGGCCGGGGCAGTAGATGGCGCGCGGTGGGGCTGCGGCAGCGGCGCGATCTACGGCGCGGGCGCGGGGGTGCTCTACGGCGCGCAGCACGGGCCGCTCGCGGGCCTGGTCAGTGGGGGCGTGACCGGCGCGGTCAATGGGGCGCTCGTCGGCGCGGCGGCGGGAGCCGTGTGCAGCGTGCTCACCGTCGTAGCAGCCGAACACGTGCCGGCGCAAAAAGCGGGGCGTATCTTCTTCGACGCGTTCGCGGGCGGGCTGAGCGGGATCGCCGCGGGCGCGGTGTTGATGCTGAGGGACGGTCTGGTCGTCGGCGCGATGGGGAGCCTGGCGTTCGGCGCAGCGATAGGAGCGCTGGTCGGAGCCATCCTCGGCACAGGGCGGCGCGACAGTCCCTGAGGCGGGCTGCGCAGACGTTGCCGCGGCTTCAGCCACCGACCCTTACGATTCCTGGCTGTCGGTGTCTTTGACTTCGAAATCGCCTTCGATCACGTCGCTTTCCGGCGCGTTGTTCTCTTGCCATTCGGTGATGCGCGCGCCCAACGCGCGGAGGTGCTCGCGCACCACCTCGCCCGGCGCCAACTCGACGAAGAGCTTGAATCCCAACAAAATCACCGCCAAGTCGTCCAGTTGACCCAACCCCAGCGCCACGTCGGGCATGACGTCGATCGGGAGCAGCACGTAAGCCAGCACGGCGGGCGGAAGCACCTTGGACGGCCAGGGCACACGCGGGTCCCAGAACAAGCGCCAGACCAACTGTGCCTGACGCACCAGTTCTTTCAACCAGGAGACCACAGTATTCGCATCTTCAACCGATACAGGACGATTGTCTTCAGACGGTTTAGGGCTTAGTTCCATTCCCATTTTTTCGCTCCTCTGTTCCGAAAATCAGACGATGATTGTAACTGCTCAGGCTGTGCGCCTAGCAGTTACCCACTGGTACGTCAAAGGGAGAAAATGGGGGTTTTGCGGGCGGCTTCGCCGCCCGCAAAACCCCCACTCCCCCTCTTTCGCGGCGAATGAGGAAACTGCGAAGCGTAGCTGAGCAGTTACCGATGATTATTATAACCGTTTTGCCCGCGCTCGACAAATACGCTCACTTGACACATCGAGCGTATTCTGTATACTTTCAACTGCAACAGCAGTCACAGCACTGCTTGGGGAAAGGAGGTGATGCCTCGAGGGTGGGAAAAGCAGAGGTACCCTATCACGTTCCGTGTGAAACTTCCATGTTAGCCCAAAGGAGAGAAGAAAAATGAAGTATCTACGTTTGTTTAGCGCCCTGCTGGTGATTCTCATGTTGGCGGGGACACTCGTGGCGTGCGGCCCCAGCGGCCCCGAGCCAACTGAGGAGCCGACCGAGGAACCGACCGAGGAACCGACCGAAGAACCGACCGAAGAACCGGCCGAAGAATTCGTGCCGATGTCCTATAGCGCGCCGGACTGCGATTACGGCGGAGAGTTCCAGACCATCGAGGCAGTGGACGAGTACACCATCCAGTTTACTCTCTGCTACCCCGACCCGGCCTTCCCCTCCAAGATCGCGTTCTCCGCGTTCCCAATCAACGACACCGCCTACCTGGAAGAGACCGGCGGTGGCGGCGATGTGGTCGATCATCCGATCGGCACCGGCCCGTATATGCTCTCGAGCTGGAACCGCGGTTCCGAGCTGGTCATGACCCGCTTCGAGGACTACTGGGGCGAAGCGCCCGCGGCCGATACCCTTATCTTCCGCTGGAACTCCGAGGCGGCCGCCCGCCTGGTCGAATTGCAGGCCGGCACAGTCGATGGCATCGACAACCCTGGCTCGGATGACTTCGACGTGATCGAAGGCGACCCGAACCTGGCGCTCTACGAGCGTCCTGGCACCAACATCTTCTACCTCGGTATGAACAACACCTTCCCGCCCTTCGACAACGAGCGCGTGCGCCAGGCGTTCGCCATGGCCATCGACAAGCAGCGCATCGTCGACAACTTCTATCCCCGCGGCTCCATCGTCGCCGACCAGTTTATGCCGCCCTCGATCTTCGGCTACACGCCCGAGGTCGAATGGTGGGAGTACAACCCTGAACTGGCGCAGCAGATTCTCGAAGAAGAAGGCGTGCTGCCCGGCTTCCAGACCACCATCAGCTACCGCGACGTCGTCCGCGGCTACCTGCCCGAACCGGGTGTGGTGGCCCAGGACATCCAGGCCCAACTCGCCGCCATCGGCGTCGAGGCTGAGATCGTGGTGATGGAATCCGGCTCATTCCTCGACGCAGCGGACGCCGGCCAGATCGACGGCTTCCACCTGCTGGGTTGGGGCGCGGACTACCCCGACGCCACCAACTTCCTCGACTTCCACTTCGGGCGCGGTGCATCTGACCAGTTCGGCGCAGGCTTCGAGGACATCTGGGCCGCTCTGGACGCCGGCGCCACCCTGGCAGACCCCGACGATCGCTACCCGCACTACATCGAGGCGAATGAGTTAATTCGGGAACACGTCCCGATGATCCCCATCGCCCACGGCGGTTCCGGCACGGCCTTCCGCGCGGACGTCGAAGGCGCACACTCCAGCCCGTTGAGCAACGAGTACTTCGGCGTGATGAACCCCGGCGACCGCGAACAGCTCGTCTGGATGCAGAACGCCGAACCCATCGGCCTGTACTGCCCGGATGAAACCGACGGCGAATCGCTGCGCGCCTGCGAGCAGATGCACGAGTCCCTGTTGGCCTACGAGATCGGCGGCGCAGCCGTCGTCTCGGGGCTGGCAACCGAGTGCACGGCCAGCGACGACCTGACGGTCTGGACCTGCACGCTGCGCGAAGGCGTCAAGTTCCACAACGGAGCTGACCTGGATGCCAACGACGCAGTGCTGTCTTACGTCGTTCAGTGGGATGCGGCGCACGAGTTGCACGTCGGACGCGACGGCAACTTCACCTACTTCAATGCGCTGTTCGGCAACTTCTTGAACGCCCCCGAATAGGCATCCTTTTAGCGGACAACGTTCCTGGTGGGGCATCGGCTTTCCCGGCGCCCCACCAGGGCTTGCCCCTATGTACGGGCGACAGTCCCCCTCGCAGCTTTCGGGCTGTCGTCCTGGCGTTGATAAGGGAGCTTGCTGATATGACCAGCTACATTGTCAGACGGTTGCTACTGGCCATTCCCGTCCTGCTGGGAATCCTCTTCGCCACATTCGCCATGGCGCGGCTCCTGCCAGGCGATCCATGCCGCGCGGTGTTGGGCGAGCACGCCACCGACGCGATTTGTGACGCGTTCATGGAACGCCACGGTCTGAACGAACCGATCCCGACCCAATTCGCCGTCTACCTGGGCGAAGTCGCGCGCGGCGATTTCGGCGACTCGCTGCGCTTCCAGCGCCCGGTCACCGAGCTGCTCTCCGAACGCCTGCCGGTGACGGTCGAACTGTCGCTCTACGCGTTGAGCTTTGCCATCGTCGTCGGGATTCCTCTGGGCATCATCTCCGCCTACTGGCGCAACTCCCCCATCGACGTGGGCACGATGCTGCTGGCCAACGTCGGCGTGTCTATGCCCGTTTTCTGGCTCGGATTGATGCTGGCCTACACCTTCGCCGTCCTGCTCCAGGGCACGCCACTGTGGCTGCCACCGTCCGGCCGGATGACGTCGGGCATGTCGCTCGCGCCGCTCTACGATGTATGGAACGTCGGGGCGACTGAAGGCGGGGCGCTACACAACGTCCTGGCGTTCTTCTCCAACATCAACACCATCAACGCCCTGGTCACCGGCAGTTGGCCCGAATTGTGGGACGCGATCAAGCACCTGATTCTACCCGCAGTGGCTCTGGGCACGATTCCCATGTCGATCATTGCCCGCATGACCCGCTCGAGCCTGCTGGAGGTGCTGGGGCTGGACTACGTCCGCGTCGCGCGGGCCAAAGGGCTACGCGAGTTCGCCGTCGTCCTCAAGCACGCCCTGCGCAACGCGATGCTTCCTGTTGCGACGATCATCGGCCTCCAGTTGGGTTATTTGCTGGGCGGCGCGGTGCTCACAGAGACGATCTTCGGACTGACAGGCGTGGGCAAGACGCTGTTCGACGCGATCACGTCCCGCGACTACGTGGTAGTGCAGGTATTCACGTTAGTCATCGCCGTCAGCTTCGTCATCATCAACCTGATCGTCGACCTGTCCTACGCCTTTCTCGACCCACGCATCCGTCTCGATTGAGCGAGACCAACGAGGTTGCTATGGCAGAAAAAACCGAGACCAAGACGACCAAACGACGTTCGCACCGCGGCAACAGCCTGTGGCACGACGCCATGCGCTACCTGTTGCGCCAGCGCTCGGCCATCCTTGGGATGGCCATCATCGGCATCATGGTGCTGATCGCCATCTTTGCCCCGCTCCTGGCCACCCACGATCCCATCATATCCATGCTCGACGTGCCGGAGGAAGCCTCGTCCGGCATTCGCCGCCGCGACCCGCCTTGCATCCACTTGCTGGGCTGCCCCGAAGAGACCCCTCAGCACCTCCTGGGGCTAGACAGCAACCTGCGCGACCTGTACAGCCGGATCGTCTACGGTTCGCGCTACTCCCTGTACATCGGATTCGCCTCCGTTGGGTTTGCCATCGTGATCGGTTCGGTATTGGGGGCAGTCGGCGGCTACGTGGGAGGATGGCTCGACAACGTCATCATGCGAATCATGGACGTCCTATTGGCGTTTCCAGCGCTGTTACTGGCGATTGCTATCGTCACGGTGACCGGTCCGGGCCTGGTCAACGCGCTGCTGGCCATCGGCATCGTTTCGATCCCGGCCTACGCGCGGGTGATGCGTGCCAGCGTGATCTCGGTCAAGGAGCGCGACTTCGTGACTGCCGACCGGGCGCTGGGAGCCTCGCAGATCAACATTCTCATCCGGCGCGTCCTGCCCAACGCGATCACCCCCCTGATCGTGCAGGGAACGCTGGGCATCGCCACGGCCATCCTGGACGCCGCCGCGCTCTCGTTCTTGGGGCTGGGAGCGCAGCCGCCGACGCCGGAATGGGGAACGATGTTGGGTGCGGAGCGCAACCAGGTCTTCACCGCACCGCACCTGGTCTTCTTCCCAGGATTCATGATCATGCTGATCGTGCTGGCGTTCAACCTGTTGGGCGACGGCCTGCGCGACGCCCTGGACCCCCGGCTCAACCGGTAAGTGCGAACGGATATGAACAAAAAACTCTCTGAAACAGAACGTACCATCGACGACAACTTGCTGGACGTGCGCGACCTGCGCACCTACTTCTACACCCAAGACGGCGTCGTCAAGGCCGTCGACGGTGTAGACTTTACCGTCCGACGCGGCGAGATCGTCGGTCTGGTGGGCGAATCGGGCTGCGGCAAGAGCGTCGCGTCGCTCTCCATCCTGCGCCTGATCGCGTATCCGGGCAAGATCGAGTCGGGCGAGGTGTTCTTCGACGGCGTCGACTTGCGCAAGCTGCCACGCCGTGAAATGACGAACATCCGCGGCAGCCGCATCTCGATGATCTTCCAGCAACCCACCAGTTGCCTCAATCCCGTCTTTAACGTAGGCTACCAACTGGCCGAGGTGCTGGAAATTCACCAGGCCATCAAACGCAACGCCAGCCACGATCGGGCCGTCGAATTGCTGAAGATGGTCGGCATCCCCGACCCCGAGAAGCGGGTCAAGGCCTACCCGCACGAACTCTCGGGCGGGCAGGCGCAGCGCGTGATGATCGCGATGGCGCTGGCCTGCAACCCAGAGCTACTGATCGCCGACGAGCCGACGACGGCCCTGGACGTCACGATTCAGGCCCAAATTCTCGACCTGATGCGCAACCTGCAAACCAGCACCAACACCGCCATCATCCTCATTACCCATGACCTGGGCGTCGTGGCCGAGATGGCCTCCCGCATCGCAGTGATGTATACAGGGCAGATCGTCGAAGAAGCCGACGTGCACACGTTGTTCGAAACCCCCTTCCACCCTTACACCCGCGGCCTGCTCGCCTCCATCCCCGTTCTCGGCGAGGTGAAAACCGAGCTGGACGTCATCCCCGGGGTCGTCCCCAACCTGATCGACATGCCGCCGGGCTGCCATTTCGCACCCCGCTGCCGCGAAAGCATGTCTATTTGCACCGAAAAAGCTCCAGCCTTCGTCAAGGTCGCCGAGGGCCATAAGGTGCGCTGCTGGCTACACCAATCTTCTTGAGGAAAAAAGCCGTGGAACAAACTGCACAAAAACTGTTAGAGGTTCGCAACTTAGTCAAATACTTTCCCGTGCGCGGCGGCGCGCTGCAGCGTGTCCAGGGTTGGGTCAAAGCGGTGGATGATGTGAATTTCTCCATCCGCCCCGGCGAAACCCTCGGCCTGGTAGGCGAATCAGGATGCGGAAAGACGACCATCGGACGCAGCATCCTGCGGCTGATCGAACCGACCGCCGGAGAGGTGATCTTCGAAGGCCGGGACGTCGTCGCGCTCTCCCCGCGCGAACTGAAAGATATGCGCCGCGAAATGCAGATCATCTTCCAAGACCCCTATTCCTCGCTCGACCCGCGCGCGCAGATCGGCACGACCATTGGTGAGGGACTGGCGATCCACGGCGTCAAGAACCGCGAGGAACGCGAGTCGCTCGTGCTGGAGATGCTGAAAACGGTGGGACTCTCCGAAGACCACATTCGCCGCTACCCCCACGAATTCTCCGGCGGGCAGAG
>JAFGOJ010000226.1 GCA_016926575.1 Anaerolineae bacterium
GCCCCTGCACCCCGCCGGGGGAACGGGTAAACCTGCGGTTTACCTTCCGGTTCCCCCGGACCCCTTCCGCAAATGGGTTCCGGTCAATGGTGCCGCTGGTAGGGGTCGGTCTGAGACCGACCCCTACCAACCGGCCTCTTGTTACGCCCGGTCAGGAGACCCGCAACGACAGGGGCCATTTTCGCCCGTCGGTTGTGAGCGCAGCGATCATGACCTATTCCGAAAACAACCCGCCGACCGTTGTTCGCCACAGGCTGCCGCTCACAGCGCCGCCACGTCCTCCCCGTACGCCAGGAGCGCCGCCACCATCTCGTCGCTGCGCGCCTCGGCGTAGACCCGTAACACCGGTTCGGTGCCCGACGGGCGAATCAACAGCCACGAATCGTCCGCCAGCAGGTACTTGACCCCATCCGTGGTCTGAATATCGACCACCGCCTCACCTGCCAGGCGGGCCGGTGCCTCCTGCATCAACCGTTCGACCATCTTCTGCTTGGAGACCGCGTGGCGCAGCCGCAGGTCCTGCCGCGCATACCGCGCCGGCCCCACGTCTGCCTGGAGCTGGTCGACCAGTTCGTGCAGCGGCGCGCCCGCCGCCGAGATCACCTCCAGCAGCATCAAGCCCATCAGCACGCCGTCGCCCTCGGGAATGTGCCCCTTGATGGAGAGCCCGCCCGATTCTTCGCCGCCTATGAGGACGTCGCCGTTCATCATATAGTCGGCGATGTGGTTGAAACCCACCGGCGTCTCCTTCAACTCCAGCCCGTAGCGCTGCGCCAGCCGGTCGACCATGCGCGTCGTAGAGACGGAGCGCACCACCATCCCGTCCCAGCCGCGGCGTTCCACCAAATGCCGCAGCACCAGCGCGAAGATGTGATGCGGGTCGACGAAATGGCCGCGCGCGTCCATGGCCCCGATGCGGTCGCCGTCCCCATCCGTCGCCAGGCCCACGTCGGCCCGGTCGGTCTGGATGGCGGCGGCGAGTGCGCTCAGGTAGCGCGCGATCGGTTCGGGGTGGATGCCGCCAAAGCCGGGGTTCATCTCCCCCCGAATCTCACGTACGTGGCAGCGCGTGCGTGCCAACATATCGGCGATACACTTGCGCCCGGAACCATACATCGCATCGGTGACCACGCGCAGCTCCCCCGAGGAGACCACGTCCAGGTCGACCAGGTGCGTCAGGTGCTCGTAATAGGGCCAGGCCGGATCGAAGCGGCGGATCAACCCACCGTCCAGGGCCTTCTGATAGTCCATCACGTTGGGGCCACGGGCAGCCTGCTGGTTGTTCTCCAGGTATGCTTCCACCCGCCGCGCCTGCTCCGGCAGAACCGATCCACCGAAGTTCGCCTTCAGCTTCATGCCGTTGTAACGCGGCGGATTGTGGCTGGCGGTAATGACCACCCCCGCTGCCGCCTTCTGGTGCACCACGGCGTAAGAGACCGCCGGGGTGGGGCAGTCGGCGCGGGTCAGGTGCGCTACGATGCCGTTGCCCGCCATCACACGCGCCACCTCCGCGGCGTACCGGTCCGACAAGAAGCGCGTATCGAACCCCACCACGGCCTCAGCCGTCGCGCCTTCCGCTTCCTCGCGCACAAAGTCAGCAATCGCCTGCGCCACCAGCCGCAAATTCTCGAACGTAAACGTCTCCGATATCACCGCCCGCCAGCCATCCGTCCCAAAATGAATCGTCATCTATCCCCCTACCATCTGCTCACACATTGTAATAAAGCTTCATCTCATAGGGATGGGGCCGCACCCGTACCGCTGCGTCCTCTTCCATCTTCGAGGCGATCCACCGCTCGATCAGATCGTCGCTGAACACGGCTTCTTCCCCCACGGTCATGAAATCGTGGTCCACGTGCAGAGCCTCCAGCGCCTCGCGCAGCGACGTGGGCAGCGGTTTGATCTGCGCCCGCTGCTCTGTCGACCAGGCAAAAATGTCCGCGTCGATGGGGCCGAAGCCCTCCACAACGGGGTCGAGTTGCCGCTGGATGCCGTCGATTCCCGCCAGGAGCTGCGCCGCCAACGCCAGGTAGACGTTACACGTCCCATCCGGGGGGCGGAACTCCATGCGCACCTTGTCCGGACGTGTGGCATAGCGCGGGATGCGCACCGCGGCGCTGCGGTTGCCCAGCGAGAAGAATGCGTTGACCGGCGCTTCGTAGCCCGGCACCAGCCGCCGGTACGAGTTGGTGCTGGGATTGGTGATGCCCAGCAGCGCCGGGCCATGGAGCAGCAGGCCGCTGATGTAGGCCAGTCCCGCCGCACTGTGCAGCCCGTACCCCTGTGGGTCGTAGAAGACGTTCTCCTCCCCCTTGAAGAGGTGCTGATGGAAGTGCATCCCGCTGCCCGCCTCGGTATAGAGCGGCTTGGGCATGAACGTGACGGTCAACCCGTGCGCCTGAGCCACCATCTTCGTCACGTACTTGATCTTCATCGTCGCGTCTCCGGCCTCGACCAGGCCCATCAGCGGCGTCTCGATCTCGCACTGCCCCGGCCCGCCGACCTCGTGATGGTGGTACTTGACCGGCACACCCATGCGTTGCAGGTGCATCGTGATCTCGGTGCGCAGATTGTAGAGCTTGTCGACGGGCGGGATGGCGTGGTAGCCGCCGTGGAGCGGCATCGCCGGAGCCTCGCCCCCCTGCCCCCAATCGGCGTGGCTGGTTTCGATCACGTATCCGCAGCGGTCGACGCCGTATTCGTAGGAAACGTAGTCGAAGACGTAGAACTCAAACTCCGGCCCCCACAGGCTGCGGTCGGCGATGCCCGTCTGGCACATATACGCTTCGGCCTGGATGGCGATGTTGCGCGGATCGTTGCCGAAGATCGCTTTCGTGTCCGCTTCCAACGTCGTGCAGATGAAGCTGAGCGTCGTCACCTCCCAGAAGGGATCGACGAAACCGGTGCCCAGGTCCGGCACCAGCACCATGTCGCCGGCTTTGACCGACTTGATGCCCACCGCCGACCCATCGAAACCCACGCCATTCTCCATCAAAGCGGGCGTAAACTGCCCGGCAGGAATCGTCAGATGGTGCCACCGCCCCCACAGGTCGGTGAACTTGAGATCGACCATCTGCACGTCCTGTTCCTGCACGAAACGATGCGCCTCTTCGAATGAGGAAAACATAGCAACTCCTTTCTGACTCCAGAGAAAGATGGATACAAAAGACACAAAGGACACGAATTTTTTAGAGACACCCGCGCTTACTACAATTTTTCGTATCTTCTCAAAAAGTGGGGGATGGGGGTTTTGCGGGCGGCTTCGCCGCCCGCAAAACCCCCATCTTCTCCCCGCTTTATTGAGA
>JAFGOJ010000227.1 GCA_016926575.1 Anaerolineae bacterium
GCCTGGCAGTTACCAACTTAGCACGTCAAAGGGAGAAGATGGGGGTTTTGCGGGCGGCGAAGCCGCCCGCAAAACCCCCACTCCCCCTCTTGCGCGGCGAAGTGAGGCAACTGCGAAGCGTAGCTGAGCAGTTACCTCCTGGTTACGTCAGCGGCAGTTTGGCCGTCAGGAGCGTGCCGCCTCCGGGCGCCGATTCGATGCTCAACTGACCGCCCAACAGGGTCGCGCGCTCGTGCATACCAGACAGACCGCTGGAGCGGCGGGCGTCCGCCAGCGCCTCCGGAGTGAACCCCTCCCCGGCGTCTTCGACCTGCACGACGATGTGCCCTGCCTCGTCCCATAGGCGCACCGTGGCTGCGGTCACGCGGGCGTGGCGGGCGACGTTCGTCAGCGCCTCTTGCACGATGCGGTAGACGGTCGTCTCTACCTCCGATGAGTAGCGCCGGCCCTCGATGCCGGCGTGTTTGAAGTCCACCGCTACGTTGGTCAGGCTGGCGTAGCGTTCGAAATGCCACATCAGCGCGGGCAGCAATCCCAGGTCGTCCAGCATAGCCGGGCGCAAGTCGAGCGAGAGATCGCGCACCCGCGTCACCAATTCACTCACCAGGGCCTGAGCTTCTTCCAGGCTGCTGCCGATGGCGTCGGCGGGCTGGCGGGCGCTCATCTCCAGGACCAGCTTGAGACCGGTCAAGAGTTGCCCCACCTCGTCGTGCAACTCGCGGGCGATGTGGCGGCGCTCGGTCTCCTGCACCTCGACCAAACGGTGCGAGAGTGTTTGCAGCCGGTCGCGGCTGTCGCGCACTTCTTCGAAGAGCTGCGCGTTTTCAATGGCCACGCTGAGCTGGTCGGCAATCGACTGCCACAGCGCGATGTCGCGCTCTGCAATTTTTTGGTCGAGCGGTACCCAGAAAGAGAGCACACCCAAGACCCTGTCCCGTGACTTCAACGGCAGGCAGATGTCTTGGTGGGCGGGCATCTGCGGCCAGCGGATAGAGTGGTTTTCGTCCTGCCAATTGCTGACGATGATTTCGCCCGTCTGTGCCGCGATACCACACAGGCATTCCCCCACGTCGACGGGGTGGGCGGTGCAGGGGTGGTCGGGCAGGATGTTGCGTTGCGCGACCAGCGACAGGCGTCCCTGCTCGTCTGCCAGGAGTACGACCGCGCCGATGTTGACGTTGAAGACGTTCGCCTCCAAGATCATGTCCAGCGTTCCCTGGAGGATGCGGTCCAACTCCAAAGACTGGTTGATCGTGCCGGAGATGGCGTTGAGGGCGGTCAGCTCTTCGTTTCTTTGCCGGAGTTGCACTTCGCGTTCTTGCAGCGTGATTTCCCGGTGTTTGCGCTGGACGGCGAGGGCGTACAGGGAAGCGAGGCGCAGTACCAGTTCCAGGTCCTGGTCGGTGTAGTCGCGCCCGGGATTGGCCAGCGCAATCTGCCCGACCAGTTCGTCGCCGATCATAGCGGGGACCGCGAGGAACTGGCGGATAGGGATGTGGCCCTCGGGCAGGCCGGTCGCGCGCGGGTCTCCGACCGGGTCGTTCGTCAGCAGCGGTTCGCGGTGTTCCAGCACCCAGCCCCACAACCCTTTGAACGTCTCGAAGGTAAGCTCTTCTTTGCCCGGAATCTGGCAGTTTTGCGAAATCTCCGGCGTCATCGTCGTGCAGGCGAGATAGCCCGTCGCCGGGTCGATGTAGCCGGTGTACCCGAACGTGCTGCCGGTCAGGCGGCGCAGGCGTGTCATTACCAGGCCGGAGATGTCTTCGAAGGATGTCATAGAGATCAGGGCCTGCGAGAGTTCCGCGGCGACGGCGTTGACCCCCGCTTCCCAGGCCAGGGCGTCTTCGACCCACTTGCGCTCGGCGATCTCCGTCTGAGCCACGTCGAACAGGCGCGCGTTGTCGATGGCGATGGCGGCCGAGGCCGCCAGAGGTTCCAGCACCTCCAGGTGATCGACGTTGAAGCGCCCGGGTTCGGTGTCGACGACCTGGAGCACGCCGATGACCTCCCCTTTGACCATCAAGGGGACGCTGAGGATGGAGCAGAGCAGCAGGCCGGTCTTGAGGTCGACGCCTTTGAAGTGCCGGCTGTCGGCGCGGGTGTCGGCCACGATCAGGCTTTCGGCGTGACTGGCGACCCATCCGGCGATGCCTTCTTCTTTCGACATACGCCAGCCCAGCACGACCTCCTTTTGCGTGCCCGAGGCCTGCTGGCAGACGAGTTCATCGGTCTCCCGGTCGAGCAGCCAGATAGAAGACGCCACGATGCCGAGCAAACGACGCACCTCGTCGAGGATAGTGGCGAGCACTTCGTCCAAATCTAGCGTCGACGTGAGTTCCTGCGCAGCGCGGGTCAGCAGCTCCATCTCTTGAGTGCGTCGTTTGAGCGCTTCCAGGTTGCGCTTGCGCTCGATGGCGTAGCGGATGGCACGGATGAGCAGGGCGCTGTCCACTTTCCCTTTGACCAGATAGTCTTGCGCTCCTTCTTGCAGGGCGCGGGTCGCGCTTTCTTCGTCGTCGAAGGCCGTCAGAACGACGATGGGCACGGCATCGGTCTGCGCGTTCACTTTCTGGAGCGTTTCGAGGCCGCGGCTTTCGGGAGGCAGCGACAGGTCGAGCAGAATGACGTCGAAAGGCTGGGATTCGAGTTGTGCCAGGGCCTGGGCCAAGCTGGCGGCGTGTCGGATTTGAAACGGGGGCGGGGGAGCGTCTGTCAAAATCTCTTTGAGCAGACGCGCGTCTGCTGCGTTGTCTTCTACGAGCAATATATCGATCGGTTGATAGTCCATTTCACCTACCTGGTTTTGGACAAGCTACACAGAAATTATAGCATGTCCTTTTTTCAGGGCAAGTGCCACATCGCCGTATATAGTTTCGTGATACCCCCCTGCTACGATGAGTCCAACGTCAAGAGAGGGGAATGAGAGATGAAGGCACGGTGTCTGGCGCAACTTTACAAAATAGCTACGTCGCACGAGTTGAGACGGGTTGTATGGATCGGGCCACTCGTTGTGAGCGTCGTTGCGCTGCTGTTTGGGCTCGACGCGTCTATCTGGTGTATGCTCGATCCTCACAGCGGAGGTGGTAGCAACGGCGGCGGGTAAATGAAGTCCGCACCGTCTGGGTGCGGGGGTATGGGCAGCGGGTTGGTTGGGAGGCGCGAGCGGCGTCGTGGCATCATCACAGCATCAACGCGGCACACATTGCAGCATCATCGCAGGACAGGACCATGGCGTCATCGCAGCACCGTCGCAGCACCATCGAGGCACCTTCGCAGTTTCGCCTGTGTCTCCTGCCAGCCCGCTGCCGATACCCGGCGACGCCATCAAGGCGCGCCGTTGTTTAGCGATTGCACAATCAAGTCGCCGATGGTACAATTCCATCACCTCGTGGTGATAGGAGTGTACCCGTGCTGGATGGTCTTCTTCGATCTGCACGCTGGCTCAAACGGCGCGCAAAGCTCTTCACAATGCTGGCCCTGCTTGCATTGGTTGTGACGCAGGAAGGGCCGCCGCCGTCGGACCTGACGACCGGCGTCGGTGGCCTGATCTACGACGCGCGCTTCGATTTCGTCACCTGGGAAATCGAGGCCGTGTGGGCCAAATTCACTCACTGGCTGCTGCAACCCCAGCGCTATCTGCGCGAATCTGACCGCGCCGACGTCTTCCGCGGCTACGTCGAGCTGATGGCGCGCCTCCAGAATCTCGAATGGCAGATCGAGACTGTGTACGCCGACCCCGCCGTGAGCGACCCCGACGCGGCCACCGCAGAGGCGCGGGCCGAGCTTGAGCGATTGCGCGCCGAGGCGGCCGTTCGCCAATGGCTGGCCGAGTCGATCATCGAAGAGCAGGTGGGAACCGTGCTTTCCGAAGAGGGACTGGCCGTCCTGGGCCAGCCCTTCCCGCCGGTGGGAATGCACTTCACGCCGCTGCCGTACCTGCTCGTCGTCTCTCCCCGCGAGCGCATCGAAAGGGTCTACAGCTCGGAACTCGAACACGGCCTGGCACTGGAGCAGCGCGTGTCCATCGAGCACGCCGTCGACGAGAGTTTCGACGTTTCTTCGCTGGTGACGGGCATCGGCGGGCTGTCGGCCTGGCCGGCGATGATCCTCGAGCTGCCGAATATCGCCTGGGTGGCCGAGGTCACCGCCCACGAGTGGACCCATCACTACCTCGACCTGCGCCCGTTGGGGTGGAGCTACTACCAGAGCGGGGACGCGCGCACGATCAACGAGACCACGGCCTCGATTGTGGGGACGGAGGTGGGCCGGGGCGTAGTAGCGCGTTACTACCCGGACCTGCTCCCGCCGGAGGTGCCGGAAGGCGAGGCGCAGCCTGCGGACCCGCCCGCCTTCGACTTCAACGCCGAGATGCGCCTGACCCGCGTGGAGGTCGACCGTCTGCTGGCCGAAGGGCGGGTTGAAGAGGCCGAAGCGTACATGGAAGCCCGGCGGCAGGTGTTTTGGGAGCACGGCTATCGCGGCCTGCGCAAGCTCAACCAGGCCTACTTCGCCTTCCACGGGGCCTACGCCGACGAACCGGGCGCGGCGGGGGAGGACCCCGTCGGCCCAACCGTGCGAGCGTTTCGACAGGGCTGCCCCCGCCTGCGCGCCTTCCTCGCGCGCATCGCGTTCATCACCACGCTGGAAGAATTGGAAGCTGCGCTGGCCGCTGCCTCCGATTGACCCGCCTTACGATGCGGCGCAGGCGTTCCAGCTTGCCTCGGAGCACCCGAGAAGCAAGTTTTTATTTCCTCGTCGTCCCGCAACGGCAATATAAAAAGCTTGACGGAGGGTGCTTTTTTTGTTATAATGAAGCACGTAAATCCTAAAGGAAGCCAAATCGACGTTTGGCAGTAAGCCGGGCCTCTGCGCCGGGCTTCATTGTATGAACGTATGTTAGAATTCGACCTTTCCCCTCTGCTTGGCGTTCACCCTGGTGAGCGTCTCGTCTTTTCGTTGGATGAGGGCCCCGCAACCTGGCAGGATATCGATGCGGCCTTTGTGCGTGGCACGTTAACGTTCACGCGCGTCCAACAGGGCATCCTCGTCGAAGGAGAGCTGGAAACCCAGCTAAGCGTCGAGTGCGTCCGGTGCCTGGAGACCTTTTTTGTTGATGTGCGATTGGAGATTGAAGAGATTATCGGTGTGAGCGGACGCCCAAACCCAGATATCACCTTTCGCGTCACAGAAGAGGGTCGGTTCAACGCGGTTCCTCTGCTGCGCGATCAGGCCTGGGTCGCACTTCCTATGAAGCCTCTCTGCAAGCCAACGTGTCGTGGATTGTGCCCCGAATGTGGTACCAATCTCAATCTATCGGAATGTGGTTGCCGCAGGGAGCAGACGGGTTCTCGTTTTGCTACGCTGGCGTCACTTCTGACCGAACAGGAATAGGAGCTTATGGATACCGTTTCCGAGCTGTTGGAGCGTGCGGAGTTGCAGGGTTATCTGACGAGCGGCGACATTTTAGAGGTTCTGCCAGAGGCTGAGGATTCTCTGGAACAGTTGGAAGAGATTTTCATTTCGTTGCACGAGTTGGGGATCGAGGTTTACGAAGAAGACGTAGAAGTTGAAGAAGACGTCGACGTCATCGATGAGGACGACGAGGAAGACGAATTCTACGACCTGAGCAGTATCTCCGCCGACGACACGGTCGGCCTATACTTGAAAGAGATGGCGCGTGTTCCGCTCTTGACCACCGATGAAGAAGTTCGGCTGGCCCGCATGGTCGAAGCCGGGCGAGATGCCCAGCGGCTGATCCGCGACAACGGCCACGATCCGATTGAGCGCTGCCACCTGGAAGGCACCATCGAACAGGGCGTTTACGCCCGCGAGCATCTGATCAAGGCCAACACTCGCCTGGTCGTGAGCATCGCCAAGAAATATATCGGCCGGGGTGTCCCGTTTCTCGACTTGATCCAGGAAGGCAACCTGGGCCTGATGAAGGCGGTGGAGAAGTTCGACTATCACCGTGGGTATCGTTTCAGTACCTACGCCACCTGGTGGATCCGGCAGACGATCACCCGCGCGATTGCCGACCAGGGCCGCACGATCCGCGTGCCGGTCCACATGTCCGACCGCATCCGACGCCTCTACCGCACCGCGCGCCAGTTGGAGCAGGAGTGCGGGCGCGTGCCGACCCCCGAAGAGATCGCCAGCGAGATGGATATGGAACCACGCAAGGTTCAGTGGATGCTCAAGGTCTCCTGGCAGCCCCTCAGCCTGGAGCGCCCGGTGGGCGAAGAAGAGGACAGTGAGTTGGGGTCGTTCATCGAAGACGAGGGCACTCCCACTCCCTCTCAGAGTGCCTACCACAACCTGCTCTCCGACAAGATCGAGGATATTCTGACCACGCTCAGCCCGCGCGAGGCGCGGATCCTGCGCCTCCGCTTTGGTCTGATCAATGGCCGCAGCTACACCCTGGAAGAAGTGGGGCAGAAGTTCGGACTCACGCGCGAGCGCATTCGCCAGATCGAAGGGAAAGCCCTGCGCCGCTTGCGCCACCCGCGCCGCAGCCGTCAACTGCGCGACTATCTGAGCTGAAAGCCTCTACTGCTTCGAGAATAGAACGTGCCCGCTGCTTGTTCACCCTCCCGCAGGTTCCAAACCTGCGGGAGGGTGTTATGTGGGCTTTAGTAAGAACCCGTCGGCACCTTTTCCTGCCAGCCGTCGATGTACTCCACCGTCTCCATTTGTACTTCGAGCCACTCCTGGAAGACGAGGCCCTGCTCGTATGAGAGAATGAACTCGTCCAGTTCGCGCTCTTCGTGCTCCAGCACCTGGATGATGTAGTAGAACCCGATGCTGCCGGGGAATGGTCCGCCGTAGGACCCAATCTCGCTCTCGAAGATGCGCTGGGCCACGCTGTCGCCGAACTGCTCGGCGATCAACCCCTGGGTCTGCCAGTCCAGATCGCTGGCGTAGACCGTGCTCTCTTCACTCTCTTCCAACTCCGTCACGATAGCGTCCCAATCCTCGCCGTCGTTCAAGCGTCCCATAATTTCTGCGGCTTCTTCTTCGAATTGGAATGACATGATCCGCAGGTGCACCTGGTCGGCCACGGTGGGCACGCTGCTGCCGATCTCCTCTTCCACTTTCTGGCCGAGCAGTGAGGCTTCGATCATGTCGCGGAACCCCTCTTCACTGATCCCGGAGGGCTTGAGCACCATGGTCAGGTAGTTCTGATATTGTGTCTCGAACTCTTCTTCGGTCATCACACTTTGAGTCGGCGTCAGCGTGTCGGAAGGCAGCAGCGAACTCTCCGCCGCTTCCCGGTCGAACCCGAAGAGCTGCTCGACGGCCTGGTCGATTTCCTCTTCGCTGACCGTGAGTCCCAAGCGGGCTGCCTCTTGGCGGAAAATTTCCTCCTGGGCCATCTGCTCCAGCATCGTCCGTCCCAACTCGACGGCGTTCTCCGCCGCTAATTCGTCTTGCAACTGCCGGATTTGCTGGTCCAACTGCTCGAAGTACGCCGCGGCATTGGGGTCGTTGGGATCGAGGGCCATTCGTTGCTGAGAGTAGGTATTCAGTTGCAGGGTCATCCGTTCGCGCAGTTCGAGCACCCGTGCCTGCCAATCTGCAGTGCGAATGGGCGTGTCGTTGACCATTGCCACCGGCTCGCGCCCCTTGATCACCTCTTCGAAGATGAACCCGTAGAGCAGCACGCCGACGACCAGCACGCCGATGGCGATGGAGCTGCCGATGAGCCAGCGGTTCATTTTCGCTTCGCGCTCGAGGCGCGATTGTTCCTTGCGCGTTACACTGCGGGGCGTCACGCCCTGTTTTATCTTCTTAGACATGTTTCACTCCATACCCTACGCCTGGCGTAACATTGAGAATTAGGTATCTTCTCAAAAAGTGGGGGGTGGGGGTTTTGCGGGCGGCGAAGCCGCCCGCAAAACCCCCATCTTCTCCCCGCTTTATTGAGAA
>JAFGOJ010000228.1 GCA_016926575.1 Anaerolineae bacterium
CGCCGGAAGCCCGGCGGGCGCCGGATGTCCCGCACTGCCACTGACCTTCAGCCCTGGCGCGGTGGGCCAGGGAACGTGGATCAACACCAGCGCCTATCGCTTCGACCCGCTGCCCGGCTGGGATGCCGGGACGACGTACAACGTGGAGCTTCCCGCCGGTGTGGCTTCGGTCGCCGGGGCCACGCTGGATAAGGCCGTGACGTGGGCGTTCAGCACCGCGCAGGCCAAGATCGTCCGCATCGAGCCAGATGCATGGAGCACAGCCACTCCGCTGGAAACCGGCGTGCGCGTCACATTCAACACACCGATGAACGCGCAGGCCACCGCTATTGCCTTCAGCCTGAGCGACGCTGACGGCACTGCTGTTCCCGGCGCTATCACCTGGGAAGACAACAACACGACGTTGGTCTTCACGCCCACGCAAAACCTGGCGCTGGATACCAATTACGTCATCCGCGTCACCGACCAGGCGCAGGCTGTCAACGGTGGAATCCTCGAAGCAGCCCAGGAAGCCTCCTTCAAGACGGTCCCCTACCCCGCTGTTGTGAGCATCACCGGCACGGATGAGAGCACGAACGGAGACACACTGAGTCACTACGAATCTCTGCGCGTCCAATTCCAGGGGGTGATCGATGCGGACACCCTCGAGGGTCACTTCCGACTCACCGAAAACGGCGTCTCTACCGAGTTCAACTTCTGGTGGGACAACTACGAAAATAACAACATCGCCTACATCGACTGGGACAAGACACCCGCCGCAGAATACTGCCTTACCGTGCTACCCGGCATCGCTGACCGTTACGGCAACACTATCAGCGACGAAACGACCGCCTGCTTCACCGGCGGCGACATGCCGATCATCTTTATCGCCGCGACGCGCCAGAACACCATCGCCCTCGATGCAGCCGAAGCAGCGCGGCTCTACTTCGCCGCCGTCAACGCTCCCCGCGTTTCCCTCACGCTTTCGACCATGGCCGAGTACAATTTCCTGGATTACGAGGGCGCGCCTCAGAGCGCTCTCCGCCGCTGGACGTTGGCGCTGGATAGCCAGCCAAATCGCACTGCTCTCGTCCCCGTTGATCTGACCGAGGATGGCAATCCGCTACCCACGGGCTACTACCACATCGAGTGGACCGTACCCGACACAGAACATTGGTGGAGCACGAGCCTGCGCATCGCCGTCGTGGATCGTCACGTCACGCTCAAGATGAGCGCGACCGAGGCTCTCGTCTGGGTCACAGACCTGCGCAGCGCGCAGCCCGTCGCAGACGCGCCCGTTCGCTTGCTCGACCGCGTTGGGAACCAAATCGGCGCCGGTGTGACGGATGCAGACGGCATCGCCCGGTTCGCCATCCCCATGCAGCAGGAGCAGTGGGATAACTACACCGCCGTCACCGGAACGCCAGGCCAGCCGGGCTTTGGCGTCGCCCGCAGGGACTGGAACCAGGGCGTTTCCCCGTGGGATTTCGATCTGCAGGTCGAGTATTTACGTCCTGTCGCCTACCAGGTTTACCTGCAAACAGACCGGCCCATCTACCGTCCCGCGCAAACCGTCGCGTTCAAAGGAATACTCCGCACCGACAACGACGTGCGCTATACACTCCCGCCCGCCGGACAAACGGTTGACATCACTATACGCAATCCTTATTGGGAAATCGTCACGCAAACCCAAATGACGGTCAACGAGATGGGAACGTTCTCCGGCGAAATCCCGTTGGCGGCGGATGCGATGATCGGCGCTTATGCCTTGGAAGCGATGATTCCCGGCGATCCAGACCGCACGTGGAGTCTTTACTTCACCGTGGCGGCCTACCGCAAGCCGGAGTTCGAGGTCACGGTGACGCCGGAACAGGCGGAGATTTTCGATGGCGAAACTCTGCGCGCGTTGATCGAGGCGCAGTATTACTCCGGCGGTCCGGTGAGCAATGCAAGCATCCACTGGGTCGTGCGTGCCGCGGCATTCTACTTCTCGCCCGACGTGCCGGGCTGGTGGAGTTGGGGCGCGGGCGATACCGGCTGGACGTGGTCATGGGAGCCAAAGCTGATCGCCGAGGGTGACGCCGTAACCGACGGCGCAGGCCAGTTCCTGCTAGAACTGCCCGCCGCGCTTGCCGCGCTCAGTGATAGCGCTACAACCGTCGGCTCGCAAAGCTGGAGTGTCGAGGCGACCGTCACTGACGAGACAGGCTTCCCCGTCACCGGCGAAGGCGAGCTGACCATCCACGCCACGCGCTTCTACATCGGCCTCAGGCCGCGCTCCTGGGTGACGCAAGCAGGTCAGAAAGCCATCGTTGATCTGCTGGCGCTGGATTGGGATAAACAACCCGTCAGCGGGCAGAATGTGACGATCTCCCTGGCGCGGCGCACCTGGAAATACGTCCCATCGAAGGAACCGTACAGAAGCGCCACATGGACGTACACCGATGAGATCGTGGAGACGCTCACCGTCGCCACCGACGCGGCGGGCAAGGCCGAGATCGCGCTCACGCCCCCGCGCAGCGGCCCATACGTCGTCCTCGCCGAGAGCCAGGACAGCGCCGAAAAAACCGTGCGGAGTGAGACCTACCTGTGGGTGAGCGGCCCGGAAGCCGCCGCCTGGCAGATGCCCGAAGGGCAGATCAAGCCCGTGGCGGATGCGCAATCCTATCACGTTGGCGATATGGCGCGTGTGCTCGTCCCCACCCCCTTCACCGCACCCTACGAGGTGCTGATGACGGTCGAGCGCGGCGGCATCATCTCCGTGCAGCGCTTCACCGCCCAGGAGACCAACCCGCTCATCGAAATCCCGATTGTGGACGTTCACGTGCCCAACATCGTCGTCTCTTTC
Source organism: Anaerolineae bacterium (assembly GCA_016926575.1). Classification (GTDB taxonomy): domain Bacteria; phylum Chloroflexota; class Anaerolineae; order B4-G1; family DUEL01; genus JAFGOJ01. The sequence goes on from JAFGOJ010000228.1 coordinate 2,828, forward strand.
GTCGCCGTCAAGGGCGTGAGCGCCGCCAACCCGGTTCCCGACGTGCGCATCGGGATGGTGGAACTGAAAGTCGAGCCGGTCGAAAAGACGCTCGACGTCGAAGTCACACTCGACCGCGACACGGCCTACGAACCCGGCGACCGGGCCACGCTCACCGTCCGCACGCTGGACTACCGTGGGCAGCCGGTGCAGGCCGAGGTCGCGCTGGCCATTGTGGATAAGGCTGTGCTCGCCCTGGCCGATCCCAACGCGCCTACCCTGATACAGGCTTTCTACCAACCGCGCCCACTCGGCGTCTTCACCGGCGACGGGCTGATCGCGCTCTTCAACCGCGCTGCCGCCAACATCGAGGCGCTGCAACAGGTCGCCGACCGCATGGCGCGAGAGATGTTGGCAGGCGGCATCGGCGGCGGGGGCGGCGATGGAATGTATATGGCCGACGTGCGCCAGGACTATCCCGACACCGCGCTGTGGGAAGCGCACCTGCAAACCGGCGCGGACGGCACGGCGCAGGTGAGTCTCGATCTGCCCGACTCGCTCACCACCTGGGTCGCCGACGCACGCGCCGTCACCACCGACACACGGGTTGGGCAGACCACGACGGAGTTCGTCGTCAGTAAAGCCCTGTTCGTGCGCCCGGTCACGCCGCGCTTCCTCGTCGCCGGAGACCGCGCCGAAGTCGCGGCGGTTGTTCACAACAACACAGATACGAACTTGGATGTGACGGTGAACCTGGAGACGAATCTCCCCATCTCCCAATCTCCCACTCCCGTGCTCACCATTCCAGCGCATGGGCGGGTAAGTGTAAGTTGGACGGTGGAAGCGCCCGCCGGTGTAGAGGCGGCGGAACTGACCTTCAGCGCGGAGGGTGGTGGATATAAAGACGCCGCGCGCCCCACGGTGGGCCGCGAATCCGACCACGCGCTGCCCATTTACCGCTATGAGACGCCGGACGTCTTCGGCACATCCGGGGCGCTGACCGAGGCCGGCTCGCGACTGGAAGCGGTCGTCATCCCTACAGATGCCGGGCCGGATAGCTATCTCACTGTGCGCCTGGAGCCGACGCTGGCCGCCGGGATGACCGAGGGTCTCACGTACCTGGAATACTTCCCTTACGATTGCACCGAGCAACTGGTCAGTCGCTTCCTGCCCAACGTCGTCAGCTACCGCGCGCTCAAGTCGCTGGGGGTTCCCAATCCTGAACTGGAAGCCAAACTGCAACGCCTGATCGCCGAAGCGCTGGAAGAACTCTACACCCGGCAAAGGGAAGATAATGGTTGGGGCTGGTGGAAAGACAACAGCAATATGCAGGTGAGCGCCTACGTTGCCTTTGCGCTGATCCAGACGCAGCGCGCCGGGTTCGCCATCAGCGAAAACCGGCTGCACCGCGCCTTGAATTACCTGGAAAACTCGCTCAAGCAGGGACTCAAGGGCGACGCCCGCACCCTGTTGCAGGCCTTCGCGCTATACGTGCTGACCGAAGGAGGCCGTGAATGGCCCGAAGGCGCGGACACAGCGCTGTTCGAAGCGCGGGACCAGCTCGAAGTGACCGGACGCGCTTACCTGGCGCTGGCCCTGGGGCTGAAAGACCCCGCCGACCCGCGCGTGGCGACGCTGTTGGACGATCTCCGCGCCGATGTCGCTATCACCGCCAGAGGTGCGCACTGGGAGAGCGTGGATTCCGAGTACTGGATCACGTGGACGCGCGCGACGGCCATCGTGCTGGATGCGCTGGCCCGCCTCGCGCCCACCGATCCGCTGATCCCGCAGGCCACCCGCTGGCTGATGGTCGCCCGCAGCGCCGATCGCTGGCAGACGACACAGGAAACCGCGTGGGCCATCATCGCCCTCACCGATGTTATGCTCGCCACCGGCGAACTAGGGGCTGCCGGGCAGCACGCCGACTACGCCTGGGGCGCGGCGGTGAATGCTGAACCGCGCGGCGAGGGACA
>JAFGOJ010000229.1 GCA_016926575.1 Anaerolineae bacterium
AGTGAAATGCCCCCGCGAACGTTCTCACCCTTGCTTTCCCAGGCGTTTTGTGCTAAAGTTACCTCCTGAGGGGAGGTCTATGAAGGCAAAGATCCTGATTGTAGACGACGAGTTGGATACCCTCAAACTGGTGGGAATGTTCCTCCAGTCCAAGGGCTATGACATTATCGCCGCTAAGACCGGTGCGAGCGCGCTCGAAAAGGCGTCCGGCGAAGCACCGGATTTGATCATCCTGGACGTGATGATGCCAGATATGAACGGGTTCGAGGTATGCCGGCGGCTGCGAACCCAGCCTAAGACGGCGTCTATCCCTGTGATGATGCTCACCGCTAAATCACGCATTACAGACAGGGTCGTAGGGTTCGAGGCCGGAGCCGATGAATACCTGTCCAAGCCCATCCGTCCCGCCGAGCTTCTCGATCGCATGGAGATATTGTTGCAGCGGGTCGTGGATCGGCGGAACGGTTCGTAGGGCGCTCGGACTGCGCGACCATCCGGCGAGGGAAAGGGCCGGACAGCAGGAGACGCGATGAAACGAGAAGAGCGAATCGAACGCGCGGCATCGCTGATATGCCGCGCGCGCCACGCTATCGCGTTGACGGGTGCAGGCATCAGCACACACTCCGGCGTCCCCGACTTTCGCAGTACCGGCAGCGGGCTGTGGGAGGCGTACAATCCGATGGAAGTGGCCTCCATCCACGCCTTCCGTCGCCACCCCGACGTATTCTACCGCTGGGTGCAGCCGATGGTGCGGGTGATGTGGGAAGCACAGCCCAACCCCGCCCACGTGGGACTGGCGCAGTTGGAGCAGATGGGCCTACTGGCCGCTGTGCTCACCCAGAACATCGACAACCTCCACCAGCGCGCGGGATCACGCGTCGTCTTCGAACTCCACGGCCACCTGCGGGAAGTGACCTGCCTCGACTGCTTCCGCGTGTGGGCGGGAGAGGCCGCGCTACAGACGGCCCTGCGCGGAGATGTCCCCCGCTGCGCCGCCTGCGGAGGCGTGGTCAAGCCCAACGTGATCCTCTTCGGCGAGCAACTCCCGTCCCAGGTACTCAGCGCGGCGATGGAACACGCACGCCAGGCCGATCTGGTGATCGTGGCCGGTTCGTCGCTCACCGTGATGCCCGTGGCGAAAATCCCCGCCCTGGTTCACTCGCGGGGCGGACACGTGATCGTGATCAACAACCAGCCCACCTACGCCGATGCCTTCGCTGCCGCCGTCTTCAGAGAGAATCTGGAAGAGGTCATCCCCGAGTTGGTGCAAGCCTGCCGGGTGAGCGTGTGATGAGCGAATCGGCACAAGCTACCCGCGTCAAGCGGCTGGAACAGATCATCGAGATCAGCCGCGCCCTGAACTCGACGCTCAACCTCCAGCTCCTGCTCGACGCGATCATCCAGGCGGCCTGCGATTTCACCAACACGGAAGCAAGTTCCATCATGCTCCTCGACCGCAAGTCGGGCGATCTGCACTTCGAGGCGGCCACGGGCGTGCGCAGCGCCGAGATCGCCACGCTGGTCGTGCCGATGGACAGTAGCGTCGCCGGGTGGGTGGTCCAACACGGCCAGCCGCTCATCGTCGCCGATGCGCGCAGCGACCCGCGCTTCTTCCAGCAGATCGACGACAAGATCGCCTTCGAGACCCGCTCCCTCGTCGTCGTGCCGATGGCCGTCAAAGGCAAGTTGATTGGCGTGCTAGAGGTGGTCAACAAGAAGAACTGCGAGACCTTCTCGGAGGACGACGTGGACCTGCTGGTCGTCCTGGCCGACCAGGCAGCGGTGGCCATCGAAAATGCGTTCCTGTTCCAGCAGTCGGACCTGGTGGCGGAGATCGTCCACGAAATGCGCACGCCGTTGACGTCCATCGCCGGGTACGCCGAGATGATCCAACGGCGGGATGTCTCCGACGCGCAGCGGATCGCCTTCGCCGGAACGATTCAGCGCGAGGCGGCGCGCCTGGCCCGCCTGGCATCCGACTTCCTCGACCTGGCGCGGATGGAATCTGGCCGGGCACACCTGAACGAGGATCGCATCCTCCTGGACGGCGTGCTCGAAGAAACGTTGGAGGTGCTGCGACCGCAGGCGGAAGACAAGGGCGTCGTGTTGTATGCCCAAGTGCCTGCCAGCCTGCCCGCGCTGGTGGGCGACCGCGAGCGCATCCATCAGGCACTGATCAACCTGGTGGGCAACGCGATCAAATACTGCCGACCCGGTGACAGTGTGACGGTTGCCGCGGCGGTCGACGGGGCACGCGTGTTGGTGCGCGTGATCGATACCGGGCCGGGCATCCCCAAGGCAGCGCAGGACCGGCTCTTCCAGCGCTTCTACCGCGTGATGAGCCTGGAAGGTGCGGCCGAAGGTACCGGGTTGGGACTGGCGATCACGCAGAAGATCGTCGAATCGCACGGCGGGCGCATCTGGATGGAGAGCACGGAAGGGGAAGGGACGACGGTCTCATTGACACTGCCGGTGAAGTAGGGGTCGGTCTGAGACCGACCCCTACCAACGGCACCATTGACCG
>JAFGOJ010000005.1 GCA_016926575.1 Anaerolineae bacterium
CGGAACCCATTTGCGGAAGGGGTCCGGGGGAACCGGAAGGTAAACCGCAGGTTTACCCGTTTCCCCGGCGGGGTGCAGGGGCGGAGCTCCTACAAACCCCCTATTCGTGTTGGTTCTTGGGCTTACCCATCAATAGGAGGTGTACACATGAACAGGATCACAGAACCGACCGGCCTGCAGCGCGAGCGGGGCTTTCTCGTGGGCGTGGAATTCAAAGGCCCGCACGCCAGTGCGGAGGAGTGGCCCGTCGAGGCCTCCCTCGAAGAGCTGGGGCAACTGGTGCACACGGCCGGCATCGACGTGGTGGGATACGAAACGCAGCGTCTGAACCAGGTCAACCCGGCGACGTTCATCGGCAAGGGCAAGCTCGAAGAGTTGGTCGAGCGGGTGGCGGAGACCGCCGCGAACGTGGTCGTCTTCGACGACGAGCTCTCTCCGCGCCACCAGCGCGAGCTGGAAAAGGCGCTGGGTGAGAACGTGAAGGTGCTCGACCGGACGGCGGTCATCCTGGACATCTTTGCCCAGCACGCCGCCACGCGTGAAGGCGCGTTGCAAGTAGAATTGGCCCAATACGAGTACCGCCTGCCCCGTCTGACGCGGGCGTGGACCCACCTGGTGCGCCAGGCCGGCGGCCGCGCCGGCGGCGCGTCGGGCGGCGTGGGCGTGCGCGGACCCGGCGAAACGCAATTGGAGACCGACCGACGTGTCATCGGGCGACGCATCGCCCTGCTCAAGGACGAGCTGGAAAAGGTGCGCGCCCATCGCAGCCGCCACCGCGAGCGCCGACGGCGCGAGGGCGTGCCCGTGGTCGCCATCGTCGGCTATACCAACGCCGGCAAATCGACGCTGCTCAATGCACTGTCTGACGCCAACGTGCTGGTGGAAGACAAGCTGTTCGCCACGCTCGACCCCACCACCCGGCGGGTCGCGCTGCCCAGCGGATTGGTGGCCCTGTTCACCGACACGGTTGGCTTCATCCAAAAGCTGCCCACCCAACTGGTCGCTGCGTTCCGCGCCACGCTGGAGGAGGTGAACGAGGCCGACGTGCTGCTCCACGTGCTGGATGTCACCCACCCGCAGGCGCTGCGGCAGTCGAAGGCGGTGATCGACACCCTCGCCGCGATCGGGGCTACGGACACGCCGGTGGTGACGGCGCTCAACAAGGTGGACCGTCTGAGCGACTCGAACGCCATTGCGGAACTGCAACCCCACTTTTCGAACAGCGTGGCCATTTCTGCCCGACGCAATGAAGGGCTGGATCGCTTGCTGGCCTGTATCGAAGAGGTGTTGCAGCGCGATATGGTGGACGCCGTGGTCGTCATCCCGTTCGAGCGCGGCGATCTGGCGCAGATGGTGCGCGAGCAGGGCGTGATCGAGTCCGAACAGTACACCTCCCGAGGCACCCACATCGCGGGTCGGGTGCCCCGCCGGCTGCTGGGCATATTGGAGCCGTTCGAGGATCACAAGACACGTTGAGTATGCATCGTGCGACTGCACTTCAATCTTGTCGATGTGGAGGCTGCGGGTGATGACGTCTATTCCGAAAATAGCCTACGTCTTTGCTCCCGCCGGGGCCGTGACCCGGCGGTGGCGCGGGTTCACGACCCGCACCGAGCGGGCGCCACGCTGGAAGCGTGACCTGTATTTTCGCTCGTTGGTAGCTGGAAACCTGCCGGATGCGGTGGCTTCGGAAAGCCGCCCTACGCCCAACCGGTATGCTTTCGGGGGCCGTCCAGGCGCGATGTGCCTGCTACTCTTCGTTCTCGTGCTTCTCCTGACCGGCTGCGGTGCGCAGGAAGCGCTGCCCACACCGACCCCCTTGCCCGGCGCTACGGCCACGACCACGCCGCCCCCATCCCCCACACCGACACCTACGCCCCTCCCGCCTGTGCCACTCACGATTCACTGGCCCACACTGGTGACCGCATTGGAAGACGCGCGCGTGTCGGTCGACCTGCCGGGGTTGCCGGCGCGCGACCCCGACGCCGGCCTGTGGGTGTGGGTCACCGATCCACAGCAGCACCTTGTCTGGACCTCCTACCTGGAGCCTGAGGGGGAGGGCACGTTTGTCTCCAGTGAGTCGTTCCACCTGCCGATGGACGCGCCTGCGGGGGAGTGGCACTTGAATCTGCGCATCACATCTCACGTGCCGGTCAGCGGCGAGCGCTCGTTGGCGTTCCGCACAGAGTCGCTGCCCGTGTGGGATTTGACCGGCCAGGTGCCGGCCGGCGTCAGGCTGACGGTTCCGCAGGCGCTGGCGCTCGTCCAACAAGAGGGCGACGCGGTGTCTGGCAGCCGCGTGTGGACGTATGGCGACGCGGCTGTCGAACTGTGGTGGCTGCCCGGCCCGGCGGAAGAGCTGACTTGGGACCTTGCACTGGTGGCGCTGGAGGCGACCTTCCCGCCGGGTGAGGCGGGCAGTGTCGCGGTGTCCAACGCCGTCGCTACGGACTGGCCGTGGGGGGCGGGGTTCCTGGTCACCGAAAGCTGGCCCGTGGGAGCGGCCGAAACGCAGGTGGTGCAGGCGGCGGACCACTGGTTGGTCTTGTTCCGCGTGCGCACGGCGAGCGGGTCGGTTCCACCGCTATTCGAGGAGATTCTCGCTTCTTTTTCTCTGACGGAGCCTTGATCTGTTCCGAAAATAGGGGCTTTGCAGGGGCTCCGCCCCTGCACCCCGCCGGGGGAACCGCAGGTTCCCCCGGACCCCTTCCGCAAA